>NZ_LYXG01000040.1:0-154572 GCF_001663515.1 Halomonas sp. G11 | reverse complement strand
AGGGCAATATCGACGCCGCGGCGGGGGTAGTCTGGGCTGGGATCGAGGGGGTGGGGGCAGGTGTGCAGCAGTACCAGGGTGTCCATCTCGAAACGCAGCGTGACGCTTTGGCCGGGCTTGCAGTGGCCCGGCACGTAGCGCAATTTGCCCTCGTCGTCGCTCTCGACCCGGGCGAACAGGTTGAGGTTGGCGGCCATATCCCGGCGGCCCAGGCCATATTTGGCAAGCTCGACCAGAAAGGCGTCGAAGCCGGTGTGGGTCCAGTCGTTGTGGCCCTGCTGATAGCTGACCGGCTGCCAGCCCTTGGCCAGTAAATGCCGGGGCATCAGGTTGCCGCCCACGCTGTCGTGCCAGCCCAGGTCGTCGTGAGTGATGGAGGCAAAGATTCGCCCCATGTCCGAATAAAGGCAGTGGCCCTGGGTCAGCTTGAAGGTGTGCTGGCACTTTAACGTGTCGGGCAGGTTTAAACGCTCGAGCAGGTTTTCCGGGTTGTAGCACAAAAGCCCGACGTTGCTGTCGGCGTGTTGGGCGGTCAGGGTCAGGGTGGTGCCACGGCGCAGGCGCAGCGACCAGTGATGACCGCCGGGTAAATGGGTGGTGTAGTCTGGTTCGCGCTTCATAGCAGCGTCTCCTGGGTGTGGGTTTGCAGGCCGCCCTGCTGCAGTGTTTCCTTCAATGCTTCAGACGGGCGGTCTCGCGAGATGGGCAGGTCGTAGGTGATCGTGGCGCCATAGGCTTCCGGCGCCTGGGGGTCGTGGCGGGTTTTATCGAAGACCCATAGCCGGGTGCCCAGCTCAAACGCCTCTTTCAAGTCGTGGGTGATCATGAAGATGGTCAACTGCTGCTCTTGCCACAGGCGGTTGATCAGCACGTGCATATCCTGGCGGATACCCGGATCCAGCGCGCCGAAGGGCTCATCGAGCAGCAAAATACGTGGCCGCATCATCAGCGCCTGGGCAATGGCCAGGCGCTGCTGCATGCCGCCGGAAAGTTCATGCGGGTATTTATCCAGGGCCTGGTCGAGGCCGACTTCTTCAATACGCTCGCGGGCTTTTTCAATCCCGCGACGCCTGGCGGCACCGAAACTCTTGCCCAGTAATTTAGAGCTGCGCAACTCATCGGCCATCATCACGTTGCCCAGCACCGTCAGGTGAGGGAACACCGAGTATTTCTGAAACACCACGCCACGATCGGGGCCTGGCTCGTTGGGAATGGGGTGGTCGTCCAGCATCAAGCTACCCCGCGAGGTGGCTTCGGTACCCAGCAGCATTTTTAGGAAGGTGGTTTTGCCGCAGCCCGAGGCGCCCACCAGGGTGACAAACTCGCCGGATTCAACACTGAAGTTGAGATTCTCAAGGACAACATGGTTGCCGTAATGCTTTTCTAACCGTTTGGCCGCCAGCAGGCTCATGCGTTGTCTCCTTCACTTGCGTGGTACCAGGGGAAGGCCAGGCGTGATGCCCAGGCCAGCAGCTGGTCAAGAAGAAATGCCAGCAGAGTGATCCAGGCCACATAGGGTAAAATGACGTCCATGGAGAGGTAGCGGCGTACTAGAAAAATGCGGTAACCAAGCCCTTCCTGGGCGGCAATCGCTTCGGCGGCGATTAAAAACAGCCAGGCGGTGCCCATTGCCAGGCGGGTCGCGTTTAATAGCCGAGGGGTAAGCTGGGGCAGCAGCACCCTCAGCAATACTTGCCAAGAACTGGCGCCCAGCGTTTGGGCTTTAATCAGTTGTTCATCGGGTAGACGTAATGCATGACCCTGAAGGTCGCGAATGAGAAAGGGCGTGACGCCAATCACAATCAGCGCGATTTTGGCGGCTTCACCAGTGCCAAAGGCAATAAACAGGATGGGCAATAGCGCCATCGGCGGAATCAGCGAAGCAACGGTAACCAGTGGGGAAAGCTTGGCGCGCACGAGGGGAAGCCCGCCGTTTAATATGCCCACAATCAGGCCGATCAGTGCGCTAATGCCTACGCCAATGACAATACGCTCAAGGCTGGCGAGGGTATCGCTCCAGAGTAAAATTTCACCGGTGCGAGCGTTCTCGGCGGTGGCCAGGTGGTGAAATGACTGCGCCATCTTGGCAGGCGTAGGCAGTAGGGGGTCGTTGGGGTTTTCCGCAAGCCTTGCATTAGAAAGACTTAGGTAGAGCATCCCCAGCAGTACAAAAGGCAGCAGACCCAAGAGCCAACGGCCGCCCCTGGAGGGCGTTGAGTTAATTAATCGCTTCATGGCGGTGTCCACAGAAGATGCAAGCAGGGGGAACGGCGAGCGCCGCTCCCATTGCGCGAATTATTGAGCGTCGATATAAGCTTGAGTGAAACTTGGATCGAAGCGCAGTCGCACATTGCTTTCATCGCCAAACACACCGCTGGGGGTTTCGATGCCGACGACGCCCGCATTGGGTGCCATGTCGCCGAGCAGACCGTGTTCAAAGCTGAATTGGGCGACCCTTTCCATGGTCTCGAGCAGGTCAGGGCTTTCAATCAATTCGAGGGCTTCGGCTGGGTCGGTATAGAGATATGTCGCGGCTAATTGCTCTTGATACCCTTCAAGGTCAGTGCCCGCTGCATCGGCCATGAGCGTTAGCGCGTCTTCATCTTCGTTGGCCATTACCTCCATGACCTCGTACCAGGCCCCTACCAGCGCGTGGCCTAATTCCGGGTTATCAGCAAGGGTTTGCGTATTCACTACCATGAGGTCAAGAATTTCGCCGGGAATTTCGGCAGAGGTGTACACCACATTGGCATCCGGCATCTCGGCAATCGCGCTGAGTTGAGGGTTCCAGGTGGTGACGGCTTCGGTGGATTCGCTCGAAAATAGGCCGACAATGTCAGCATCCGAGCTGTTGACGGTTTCGATGTCACGCTCTGTCAAGCCGATGCTTTCCAATGCGCGAGCCAATAAGTAATGCGACACGCTGAACTGGACAAGATTGACCTCGAGGCCCTCGATATCCGTGAGGTCGTCATTGTCTTTCAACACAATGCCATCGTTGCCATTGGAATAGTCACCGACGATTAACGCAGTGGAGTCGACGCCGCTGGCAGCCGGAAGCGTGAGGGCATCCATATTCGTCATGGCGCAACCATCGACGTTGCCCGATGTATACTGGTTGATGGACTCGACGTAGTCGTTCACCTGCACCACATCGATGCTGATGCCGTACTCGTCGGCCCATTTGTCGACCACGCCTTCAACGTCGGCGTAGGCCCAGGGCATCCAGCCAGCATAGATCGACCAGCAGACGCTGAATTCATCGCGTTCCTGCGCCTGGGCGGGCGTGATGGCAAGCGTTGATGCGAGTAGCGCGGCAGATAAGGGGGCGAGGGAGAAACTTTTGAGGGCGTTACGATTGGCAAGGGTCATGGCAGCCTCCAGCGGCAAAGGGAAAACTCGGGGGCATCGGCGCATCACTGCACCTTATCCTCCCGGGCTTTTGTCCCGCCGTGTAACCTACTGCCTAAGCATTAGGTCGATTGCTCTCGGACCAGCCACAGCCATCAGGGGGCATACGTTGATGGTGTCGGAACCCTAGCGATCTATTGGAAACTCAATTGTTGGGCAGCGTTAGCCGCCAATACCCCGTTTGTTACGCCTAGACACACAGCAAAATCGTGGCCGATCCAGTCTAAATCTTTTCTTTTCAGATAATTACAGTGCAGGCGACGCTAGAGCGCCATAAGCATCGCCTCGATGCGTGTGCGTTAATGGTGCATGAGCGCTGGCTGCTGCACTGATTTGAGACGCTTAGGCATTAAAGCGGTATCTTGCTGCCCTCGCCGGGAATTTCACGCACTAGCCGCGGCATCAAGAATCCCGGCAACAGGTCGCGCAGCGCAGCCACCAAGTCACGGGCTTCTTCATCCGAGACATCGAAATGTGCAGCGCCCTGCACGGGGTCCAATACGTGCAGGTAGTAGGGCAGAATGCCTGCTTCAAATAGCCGTTCCGACAGTGTGGCGAGGGCTGTTACGCCGTCATTAACACCACGTAGCAGGACACTCTGGTTGAGTAGCGTCACTCCGGCCTGCTTAAGCCGCGCGCAGGCATCGATCACTGCCTGATCGATTTCATTGGCGTGGTTGATATGCAACACCACGACTTTTTGCAGGCGAGTGGCAGATAGCCATCCGATCAGGGCGTCATCAACCCGGTCGGGAATCACCACCGGTAGACGCGTGTGAATGCGCAGCCGTTTGAGATGCGGGATGCTTTCAAGCTGCTCGACCAGCCAGGCCAGTTGGCGGTCATTGGCGGCTAGCGGGTCCCCCCCGGAGAGAATCGCTTCGTGAATGGAGGTGTCGGCGCGCAGGTAGTCGAGGGCTTCCTGCCACTGAGCCCTGGAGGGCGAATTCTCGCTGTAGGGGAAATGGCGGCGAAAGCAGTAGCGGCAGTTGATGGCACAGTTAGGGCTGGCGATCAGCAGCACGCGGCCCGCATACTTGTGAATCAACCCTTTGGCAGGCTGATGATCCGCCTCCTCGAGGGGGTCGGTGACATAGTTTGGCGGTGTCAGGGCCTCGTCGTCGAGCGGCAGCACCTGACGCAGCAGTGGGTCATGGGGGTTGCCGGGGGTAATGCGCGATAAGTAGGCGTCGGGAACGCAGATATCAAACAGTTGATGGCCCGTGCGAGCACCCGGTAGCCATTCATCGCTCAAGGCAAGCTGCTGGCACAGGACCGCCGGGTCGCGAATCGCTTGCGATAGCTGCCGCTGCCAAGAAGGGGCTTGGGTAATAAGTCGCTCGTCGGCGATAATGATGTTCTCCTGCAAAAAAGACCTCCTTCGGGTTATCATGCGCGCACTTATTCAACAACGATCCTCAGAGGCGAAGCGACACCTCGCTTCAGTTACTGAAATGCATCATTGAGAGGCAATATGGCGAACTATTCTACCAACGAATTCAAGGGCGGTTTGAAAGTAATGCTCGACGGCGATCCTTGCTCGATCATCGAGAACGAGCTGGTCAAGCCGGGCAAGGGCCAAGCCTTTAATCGCGTCAAGCTACGTAACCTGATGACCGGCCGCGTGGGAGAGCGGACCTTCAAGTCGGGTGATTCGTTAGAGGGTGCTGACGTCATGGAGCTTGAGATGGAGTATCTCTATAACGATAGCGAAATGTGGTACTTCATGAAAACCGACGGCTCCTTTGAGCAGTATGCGGTGGAAAAGAAGGCACTCGGCGAGACCGAAAAGTGGTTGAAGGAGCAGGTGCCTTATACCGTTACCTTGTGGAACGATAACGCCATTCACGTAGCACCGCCGAATTTCATTGAGCTGGAAGTGGTCGAAACCGACCCCGGTTTGAAAGGCGATACCGCCCAGGGCGGTTCCAAGCCTGCCACCTTGTCTTCCGGTGCCGTGGTGCGTGTGCCGCTGTTCATCAATGAAGGGGAAGTCCTGAAGATTGATACACGCAGCGGAGAATACGTATCGCGGGCCTAGAAAGGCGCCAGGAACGCGATATATTGACAGCCACGCCCCAGGGCGTGGCTTTGTTTTTGGGAGAAAGGCCAATGACGGAAAGTTGGCGACCAACGGCCACCATCGAGACGCTGCGTGAGCGAGCCCGTTTACTGGCGAGCGTGCGACGTTTTTTTGCTGCGCGCGATGTCCTGGAGGTGGAAACACCGGTGCTGGGGCAGGGGGGTAGTACCGATGTCCACCTGGTGTCGCTGGCAACGATGGCACGTACGGATAGAGGCCATCGTCGGCTGTGGCTGCAAACCTCGCCGGAATTTCATATGAAGCGGCTGTTGGCAGCGGGTAGCGGGCCCATTTTTCAGCTGGCAAGAAGCTTTCGTGATGGCGAAGTGGGCGCCCGGCACAACCTCGAATTCACCATGCTGGAATGGTATCGCCCAGGATTTACCTTGGCCGATCTGATCGACGAAACCACGGCGCTGGTCGCTAATATTCTGCCCTGTTTTCATGGACCGGTGGTGCATTACCGCTATCGTCAGCTGTTTCATACCTATCTAGCGGTCGACCCGTTCACGACGTCGCTTGAGGCATTGCGCAGGCTTGCGACCGAGCGCGGTCAGATGCCAACCGGGTCGATGGCGAACGAGGGGCGCGATACGTGCCTCGATTTGCTGATGGGGCTGGCGATCGAACCGCAGTTAGGGCGCAATGAATTGAGTGTGGTGCTGGATTACCCGGCAAGCCAGGCGGCGCTGGCACGCCGCCATCAAGATGCTGACGGTGAGTGGGTCGCTTCACGCTTTGAGCTTTATCTAAACGGCATTGAATTGGCCAACGGTTACGATGAGCTGACCGATGCGGCTGAGCAGCGCGCCCGCTTTATGGAAGATAATGCCGAGCGCCGCCGCCTGGGCTTGCCCGAGGTGGACATCGATGAACGCCTGCTGGCCGCCTTAGAGCACGGCATGCCGGATGGGGCCGGGGTGGCGCTGGGCATTGACCGTCTGGTGCAACTGGCGCTTGGCAAAGCACGCCTGGAAGACGTGCTGGCGTTCTCGACGCCTAATTGCTAGCCATCACCGGATGAGCCCTCAATAACTCCCGAGCGACTCGCCCATGCTGACCATCGAGGCGAGGGGCTGCTCTGTGAAATTGACCGCTTTGGCGAAGCACATCACCACCGTGGAGCCGAGCTTGAAGCGGCCCATTTCAGCGCCTTTTTCCAGGGTGATCGGTTGGCCAAACTGCATGCGCTGAGGATGGCCGGACAGTGGCGTGACCTGGCCCGACCAGACGGTTTCGATCGCCGCGACGATCATGGCCCCTACCAGCACCATGGCCACTGGCCCCTGCTCGGTATCAAAGATGCACACCAGGCGCTCGTTACGGGCGAATAGCCCCGGCACATAGTTGGCCGTGGCCTGGTTGACCGAGAACAGCCGCCCAGGCACATAGACCATTTCCCGCAAGGTGCCGGTGACCGGCATATGTACCCGGTGGTAGTCCTTCGGCGAGAGATACACGGTCGCAAAGCTGCCGCCGAGGAATTCCTCCGCCATTGCCGTATCACCGCCGAGCAGGGTTTGCGCAGAGTAGGTATGCCCCTTGGCCTGCACCAGTTGGCCAGCCTGGAGGCGGCCATACTGGGAAAGGGTGCCGTCGGCGGGGCTGATGATGCCTTCGTGAATCGGACGGGCATCGGCCTTTAGCGCGCGCGTGAAAAAGTCGTTAAAGGTGGCATAGGCCGTCGGGTCAGGCTCCAGAGCCTGGCTCATATCCACGTTGAAACGCTTGATAAAGGCGTTGATCAGGGTGTTTTTTACCCAGGGATTGTCGCACTGGGCAAATTTCCCTGTCAGCCGCGACAGGGCATGCTGCGGTAATGGGTACTGAAGCAGGGAAAAAGCGTGTTGGGAAACAGTCACAGTGGTGTTTTCACTTCTCAATCGGTGTGTCGTCGCGGTTGCCCCATTCGCCCCAGGAGCCCGCATAGCCGCGCATATTGAAGCCCAGTGCCTTGCCGACCAGCCAGGTAAAGCTGCTGCGGTGGTGGCTCTGGCAGTGGGTGGCGATTTCCATTTCAGGGGTCAGGCCGAGTGCATCCAGCTCGGTAACCAGTTCGGCGTAATCGCGGATGCGCAGCGCCCGGTGGCGATCCATGACGTTCAGCCAGTCCATGTTGACCGCCCCCGGAATATGCCCCAGGTGCTTGTTGTTACCCTTCTCGCCCTCGTATTCGGCGGTTGAGCGTGCATCCCAGATGGCAAACTGTTTATCGTCGAGCTTCTGTTTGATCTCGTCGCAGGTAATCAACGCCTGGGGGTTCAGGATTTCGGCCCGATAGTCGCTGGGTGTCGGCGCCTTGGGTTCGGTACTTTCTTCAAGCCCTTCATCGCGCCAGGCGTGTATGCCGCCGTTCAGGTAGGAATAGCGGGTATGGCCGACAAGTTCCAGCGTCCACAGTAGCCGCGCCGCCCAGCCGCCGCCTTCGTCGTCGTAGGCAACGACATGGGTATCACGGGTAAGGCCCAGCGCGCTGAACAGCCGCGAAAGCGCCTCAACGCTGGGAACGTCGCTGGGAACAGGCCCTTCGCCCCGCATCAAATGGCGAAAATCAAGGAAAACGGCGCCGGGTACATGGCCCTGGCGATAGCTGTCGGCGTTTACCGGCACATCGATGATGAGTAGCTGAGGGTCGCCCAGGCACGCCTGAAGCTGCTCGGGCTCGACAATCAGCGGTAGCACGTTGGTTTCAGACGAATGGCGCTCGGTGCTCATGGGCGACTCCTTATGGGTTCAGCGTTCAGGCTATCAACAATACGCCTGTAGCTGGCAAATCGTTCTGGATGGATGTTGCCTGCCTCGACCGCTTCAAGTAAAGCACAACCCGGCTCAGCGCGATGGCGGCAGTCGCGGAACCGACAGTGGCCGATAAACGGCCGGAACTCAATGAAACCGTCGGTGACCGCCTGTTCATCAAGATGGATCAGGCCAAATTCACGAATCCCGGGCGAATCGATCAATTCGCCGTCGATGACCTCATCCGTGCGCATGGCATAAAGCCTTGCCGTTGTCGTCGTATGGGTGCCTTTGCGTGAATCCTCGGACAGCGCCCCGATGCGCAGGCTTTCATCGGGCAGCAGCAGATCGATGAGCGATGACTTGCCCACGCCGCTCTGACCGACAAATACCGACGTGCGTCCTTCGAGCTGGCGGCGTAACGCATCAAGCCCTGAATCTGTCGCGGTGGTCGTGCGCACCACGGTATAACCCAAATCGCGGTAGCGCTCCAATAGCTGCCCCAACTCGCCACCATCGTCCGGTAGCAGATCGGTTTTATTGAGCACCAGCACCGGTGCAATGCCAGTGGCCTCGGCAGCCACCAGGTAGCGGTCGATCAAATTGGGGTGAGGCGCGGGTTCGACGGCAAAAACGATGAGTATCTGGTCAATATTAGCGGCCACTGGCTTGAGCAGACCGCGCGCATCAGGGCGCTTTAGGACGCTGGCACGTTCATCGCGGGCCACCACCACCCCGGAGCCCTCCTGGCCTGCCCGCCAGATGACCCGGTCACCGGTTACCAATCCATCAAGGTTGGCACGCAGATGGCAGCGCACGGGCATGCCATCGGCATTGCGTACCTCCAGCGTACGGCCAAAATGCGCCATTACGCGACCCGGCTGCTCGGCACCGTATTCACCGGCGGCAAGCTTCTCGGCATCCTGTGTATCGCGCTTTTCAGCGCGCTGGGCGCGTTCTGCCTGGACCTTCTCGACCCGCCAGCGTTGCTGACGGCTTAATTTACGTTTGCTCATGACCACCCGATGCTCGGTACAATGGCATCATTGTACCTGTTAACTGCCGCTGGGTAACTTGATATACCCACTACCGTTGGAGAGCACTATGAGCGAACATGTTGCACCGCGTGATGACCGGCTGGTCTGGATTGACCTGGAGATGACCGGGCTGGACCCCGACAAGGAGCGCATTATTGAAGTGGCCACCCTGGTGACCGACGCGAACTTGAACGTCGTGGCGGAAGGGCCGGTGATCGCGGTCAAGCAGCCCGATAGCCTGCTGGCGCAGATGGATGACTGGAATCAAAAGACCCACGGTGAATCGGGGTTGGTGGCTCGAGTGAAAGCCAGCGCGGTGGAAACGGCTGAAGCAGAACAGCAGACGCTCGACTTTCTACGCCAGTACGTAACGCCGGGTTCCTCGCCCATGTGCGGCAACAGCATCCATCAGGACCGGCGTTTTCTGGAGCGTGAAATGCCTGCGTTGTGGGCGTTCTTTCACTACCGCAACCTGGATGTATCCACCGTGAAAGAACTGGCCAAGCGCTGGAACCCTGGCGCACTGGCAGGGTTCAAGAAGCAAAATGTCCACCTGGCAATGGACGATATTAAAGAGTCGATTGCCGAGCTTTCCCATTATCGCAGCACGTTTTTGCGCCTCGAGACGCAGAGCGACGAAGAGGAATAGGTATCTGATGACGGCTAAGAGGCGGCGGTGGCAATGCGTGTTGCGCCCTTGAAGCGCTGTTCTTCCAGCGCCCAGGTGACGTGTTCGCGTACCAGGGCGCTGGGGTAGGCGCGCCGTGCCCAGAGTGCCGTCTCAACGGCTTCGCTCCAGGGTGCATTGCCAAGGCCAACAGCAATATTACGCAGCCAGCGCTCGTAGCCGATGCGACGGATGGGGCTGCCTGCGGTTTTGGCCAGGAACTCCTCTTCTCCCCAGGCAAACAGGCGAACCAGCGAGGCGCGGTCAAGATCATGGCGCGGCGCGAAATCGTCTTCCTGGGTCGCGCGTGTAAAGCGGGTGAAAGGACATACCAGTTGGCAGTCGTCGCAGCCATAAATGCGGTTACCCATGGCACGCCGATACTCAACGGGAATGCTACCGTGCAGCTCAATCGTCAGGTACGAAATGCACTTGCGTGAATCAATGACCTTGTCATCGACGATGGCGCCGGTGGGGCAGGCGGTGCGGCAGGCGCTGCAACTGCCGCAGTGTTCTTCTTCAAAGGGAGCATCGACGGGCAGTGGCAGGTCAGTGTACAGCTCGCCCAGGAAAAACAGCGAGCCGGCCTTGGGATTGAGCAGCATGGCGTTCTTGCCAAACCAGCCAAGGCCGGCTTTCTGAGCCAGCGCCCGTTCCATGACCGGTGCAGAATCGACAAAGGCACGGTAGCCAAACGCACCGACCTCGTGCTCGATCTGTTTCGCCAACTGTGCCAGGCGTTTGCGCATCAATTTGTGATAGTCCCGGCCAAGGGCATAGCGCGACACATAGGCGCGGCGGGGTTGGCCGAGAACCTTGGTGCTTTCCACCTCGGCGGGGAGGTAATCCATGCGCACGCTGATGACCCGCCGGGTGCCTGGCTCGAGCTCGGCCGGGCGGGTGCGCTTGGTGCCGTGCTTGGCCATGAAGCCCATTTCGCCGTGGTACCCTTTGTCCAGCCAGGCGTTGAGGTGCGCTTCATGGTCGCCCAGTTGGGTGTCGGTGATGCCAACCTGCTGGAAGCCAAGCTCGCGACCCCAGGTTTTGATGAGCTCTGCAAGATCGGCAAGGGTATCGTCTGAAAGCATGGGAGCGCCGCTTCGTCGCAAAAAAAAGAAAAGCCAGAGAAAATTGGGCGTTGATACTCAACGGTCAGGCGTCAGCCGCGCTATGCTAACGCATTGCTGGCCGTCACAACATGTGCAAGGAGAGATCGTGTCTCGCTTAACAACGTCTACGTTACGCCCTCTTTATAAAGCCGCTCAAGTGCGCGAGCTGGATCGGCGTACCATTGCCGGAGGAATCGATGGTTTTGCCTTGATGCAGCGCGCGGCATCGAGTGCGTGGCACAGTTTCCGCTCCCGCTGGCCCCAGGCACGTAGCGTCACGGTGCTGTGCGGCAGCGGCAATAATGGCGGTGATGGCCATGTGCTGGCAGCACTGGCGATGCAGTCGGGGCTTAAGGTCCAGCGTATTTCGTTAAAGCCGCTGGACGAACTGAAGGGCGATGCTTTTCGTGCCGCGCAACTGGCCAGCCAAGCTGGCGTGAGCTGCGAGGAGTGGCATCCCGCGACGGTGTTGTCGGGTGAAGTGATCGTCGATGCACTGCTGGGCACCGGTCTGAATGGCGAGGTGTCGGGGCGCTATCAGCGGGCTATTGAGCTGATCAACGCAGCTTCCCAGCCGGTGTTATCGATTGATATTCCGTCAGGGTTGGCGGCCGATACGGGGGCGGTACTTGGCGTGGCAGTGGAAGCCGCCTGCACGGTGACGTTTATCGGCGACAAGATTGGTCTGCATACCGGAGAAGCACCCGCTTACACGGGCGAAATCGACTTCCGTCCGCTGAGTGTCAAGGCCCAGGCGTTTTTTGACATTCCGCCCACTGCCTGGCGTCTTGATGAAGACATGCTCAGCGAGGCGTTCAGACCCCGCTCGCGGACCAGTCACAAAGGCCGTATGGGGCACGTATTGGTCATGGGGGGTGCGCCAGGCTTCGGCGGTGCGGCGTTGCTGGCGTCTCAGGCCGCGGCGCGCTTGGGGGCGGGCAAAGTCAGTCTGGCAACGGCTGCCGAGCACATTACCGCCAGTCTGGTGCGTTGCCCGGAAGTCATGGCTCATGCGATTCGCGGCGGAGCGGAAGCCAGTGAACTGCCGCATCAGGCCGATGCGGTGGTAGTCGGGCCGGGACTTGGGCAGGCTGCCTGGGGGCAGGCGGTGCTGCAGAGTGCGCTGCAGGCGAGCGTGCCGCTGGTCGTCGATGCCGATGGGTTGACGCTGTTGGCACGGCACTGGCCTGATTTACGCCGTGATGACTGGGTGCTTACGCCTCATCCAGGCGAGGCAGCCCATTTACTGGGCTGTTCGGTGGAGGATATCCAGACTGATCGACCGGCCGCGGCTCAGGCGCTCCAGCGCGCACGGGGTGGCGTGGTGATACTCAAGGGGGCAGGCAGTCTGGTGGCAGGCCCCGGCGGCTTGATGGTATGTCCCTATGGCAACCCTGGCATGGCCAGTGGCGGCATGGGGGATGCGCTGAGCGGGATGCTGGGCGCGCTGATTGCCCAGCGGGGCGATATCGAAACCAGTGCCTGGCTAGGCACCCTGGTGCATGCGTTGGCGGCAGATCGAGCGGCGACAGCGTTCGGTGAGCGTGGCTTGCTGGCGAGCGATCTGGCATTCTATGCGCGAGAATTAATTAACCCGTGAAGGCAGCCCAAATGCAGGTGCAACTGGATAATGAACAAGCTCAGGTCGCTTTCGGTGAAGCCCTGGGTAACGTATTGCAGGGACGCGGGCGTATTTATCTGGAAGGCGACTTGGGCGCAGGGAAAACGACGCTGACCCGCGGTGTATTGCGGGCCTATGGCTATCAGGGGGCGGTCAAGAGCCCCACCTATACGCTGGTAGAGCCTTATGAACTGGCAGGCCAGCGGCTTTACCATCTGGACCTGTACCGCTTGTCTGACCCTGAAGAGCTAGAGTTTATCGGCGGACGTGAGGTATTGGCAGATGATGCGCTGTGCTTGATTGAATGGGCAAGCCGGGGCGAGGGCTGGTTGCCAGCGGCGGATGTCTGCCTGCAGTTGGCGGTGGACGAGCCCGGACGCAGAGCCCGGCTAAGTGCCGGTAGCGACTTCGGCGAAAAGGTGTTGGCCACGTTAGCTGACCGCTTGTCTGGCTGTCCCCGGCAGGACGGTGTGTTTCAATGGTCATAAGCGCGATGGGGATCATTGCAAAGGTGATGAAAGTGTTGTCATTGCGCCAGATGGCGCTGAGCGTTGTGGCGATCATATCGGCGGGTCTTTGGACGTCGCTTCAGGCGGCTACCGTCGAGGGTATGCGGCTCTGGGCGGCGCCAGACCATGCGCGCCTGGTTTTCGACCTGTCGGGCGCGACATCGGCTGACGTATTTTCCCTGGATAATCCCGCTCGGCTGGTCATCGACCTGGAAAACAGCCAGCTTGAAGCCGACCCTGATAGCCTGTCGCTTGAAGACAGCGCCATCAGCGCGCTGCGCACCGGCACCCGTGAAGGTAATGGGCTGCGCGTAGTCCTTGAGCTCAATCGTGACGTTGAGCCGCGCCATTTTACACTGGCACCCAACGACCAATATGGACACCGGCTTGTGGTCGATCTGGAGTATCCTGGTGAAAGTGCGGTGGAAAACCCTATCGACCCTATCGAGGCGATGATTCGCGACCAGGAAATGGAAGCGCAGCGCGCCAGCGCTGAGACGCAGGTGGGAGACAGTCAGCAGGCGTCTTTGCCAGCAGATGAGCCGAGGGCCGCTGAAGAAGCCAAGCCGCACCCCAAGCGCGATATCATTATTGCCGTGGATGCAGGCCATGGTGGTGAAGACCCTGGGGCAATCGGCCCGTCAGGCACCCGTGAAAAAGACGTCGTACTCGATATTAGCCAACGCCTGGCCGATACCATCAATGCGGCCGAAGGTTTCAAAGCGGTGCTGATTCGCGATGGCGACTATTACCTTGGACTGCGTCAACGAACCCAGCTTGCCCGTGAACAGAAAGCCGATTTTTTTGTCTCGATTCACGCCGATGCGTTTAACAGTCCGCGCCCACAGGGAAGTTCGGTGTATGCGCTTTCTCAGCGCGGCGCAACCTCAGAAACGGCGCAGTGGCTGGCCGACAGCGAAAACCGCTCCGACCTGATTGGTGGGGTGGATGGCAACCTGTCTCTGCGCGATAAAGACCAGGTATTGCGGGGTGTGCTGCTGGATTTAACCATGACGGCGACACTCAACGACTCGCTGTCGATTGGCGGTCAGGTGCTGGATCAACTGGGCCGGGTTAACCGGCTGCATAAGTCACGGGTTGAACAAGCGGGCTTTATGGTGCTCAAGTCGCCCGATATCCCCTCACTGCTGATCGAGACTGGCTTTATCTCCAACCCTGACGAAGAGCGACGCTTGCGGGACCCTGTTCATCAGCAGCAGGTAGCCGAAGCGGTTTTCAGCGGCCTGAAGAGCCATTTTGAACGCTATCCGCCGCCGGCAAGCCTGCTAGCCTGGCAGCGGGATAATCAGCGCCGCCCAAGCGGCGACGAGTACCGCATTCAGTCTGGCGATACCCTGTCGGCGATTGCCGTGCGCCACGGCGTGCCGGTGAACCAGTTAAAGCAGGCGAACGACCTCAACGGGGATGTTATCCGGGTGGGTCAAGTATTGCGTATTCCCAGTTCATGAGGTTCTGTATTGACTGAAACAACGTCCACTATGCCGCGCATACACGTCTTGGATCCCCGGTTGGCGAACCAGATTGCCGCTGGGGAAGTGGTCGAGCGACCGGCCTCGGTGACCAAGGAATTGATCGAAAACGCCATTGACGCGGGCAGCCAGCGCATCGAAGTCGATATTGAAGCGGGCGGTGCGCGGCTCATCAAGATTCGCGACGATGGTATCGGCATTGGTGAGCAGGATCTGCCGTTGGCGCTTGCCCGCCATGCCACCAGCAAAATCGATAGCCTGGAAGACCTGGAAGGTGTCAGCTCACTGGGTTTTCGCGGTGAAGCGCTGGCGTCAATCAGCTCGGTATCGCGCCTGGAGCTGGTGTCCAATGCGCTGGACGACCCGCGCCAGGGTTGGCGAGTGGTGGCTGAAGGGCGTGGCATGGAGACGCGGGTAACGCCGGCGCCTCATCCTCGAGGCACCAGCGTGTCGGTTCGCGACCTGTTTTTTAATACCCCCGCGCGACGTAAGTTTCTACGTACCGAAAAAACCGAATTTGCCCACGTCGAGGAAGCTTTCCGCCGCCAGGCTCTATCGCGCTACGACATTGCCTGGACCCTGCGACATAATCAGAAAGTGGTCCATCAACTGCCACCGGGCGATACGGAAACGGCCCGTGAGCGACGCATTGCCTCGCTGCTCGGCAATAACTTTATTGAGCACGCACGCTATATCGAGCGCGAAGCCGGGGCACTTCGCCTGAGCGGTTGGGTAGGCTTGCCCACTCACTCCCGCGCCCAGGCGGATCAACAATACTTTTTTGTTAACGGCCGTGTGGTGCGCGATCGGCTGGTTGCCCATGCCGTTCGACAGGCGTACCGCGATGTTCTCTACAACGGGCGCCACCCGGTCTTTGTTCTTTACTTGACGCTTGACCCCGATGTGGTGGATGTCAATGTTCATCCTACCAAGCACGAGGTGCGTTTCCGCGACGGGCGGATGGTGCACGACTTTCTTTATTCAAGCCTGCATCACAGCCTGGCAGACGCCCGGCCCAACGCCGAAGACGCAAGCGCTGCTTCGTCATCTCAGGCAACGACCCCCGAAGAGAAAGAGACGCCGGGCGAGCCTGCCCGCTGGCAACAGCAGGGCATGGCGCTGTCACCCTCAGCGTCTCCATCAGTCGACCGGCACCCGGGTGGCGAACGGGTGCGCCGTTTCATGCAAGGGTATCAGGCGTTGCACCCTGACCATGAAGAGACATTGCTGACCCCCCAGCCGACTGCCCATGAGGGCGCACCCGACAAGGCACAGGGCGACGTGCGCGAAGTGCCGCTGGCCATGCCGGAGGCTGATCCTACCAGTGCGCCGCCGCTGGGGTTTGCCCTCGGCCAGCTTCATGGGGTCTATATATTGGCGCAGAACGTCCATGGCCTGGTGTTGGTGGATATGCACGCTGCCCACGAGCGCATCGTCTATGAGCGAATGAAAAATCAGTTGGCCGCGTCACAGGGGATCGACACGCAGCCGTTACTGGTGCCCGTGTCATTGGCCGCCAGCCGCAGCGAAGTAGCCACCGTGGAAAGTGAACGTGATGCGATCGCCAAACTGGGGGTAGAGCTGGATGTGGCGGGGCCTGAAACGCTGCTGGTGCGACAGCTTCCGGCCATGCTTGCGCAGGCGGATCCCGAGGCGCTGGTACGTGAAATGCTTGAAGAGCTGGCCCGTTTCGGGCGTACACACCAGGTCGAAGCGCGCATCCACGAACTGTTATCGACCATGGCATGCCACGGGAGCGTACGCGCCAATCGGCGACTGACGCTGGATGAAATGAATGCGCTGCTACGCGACATGGAACGTACCGAACGTAGCGATCAGTGCAATCATGGTCGCCCGACCTGGACGCAAATGGACATGAAAGCCCTGGATAGGCTATTCATGCGCGGTCAGTAACGGCTATGTTGGGATTAGGTATGGTGAGCGGAGTTTTACCAGCGAATGGCTGATACACGCCCTTGGGCAATTTTTTTAATGGGGCCGACCGCCTCGGGGAAAACCGATACGGCCATAGCGCTGCATGAGCGGTTGGGTTACCCGTTGATCAGTGTCGATTCGGCGATGGTGTATCGTGGCATGGATATCGGTAGTGCCAAGCCCAGTGCCGATGAACTTGCCCGCGCGCCACACCGATTGATCGATATCCGTGACCCGGCCGAGCCGTATTCAGCAGCCGATTTTCGCTGCGATGCGCTTGATGAGATGCGACAAATCAGCGCGGCGGGCCAGGTGCCGTTGCTGGTAGGCGGTACCATGCTTTATTACAAGCACCTGATCGAAGGTGTCGCCAATCTGCCGTCGGCGGACGCTTCCATCCGCAAAGAGTTGGAAGCGAGGTGGCAGGCAGAAGGGCTTTCAGCCCTGCATCGAACATTGGCGGAAGTGGATCCGCCTTCCGCGCAGCGTATCCATCCCAACGACCCTCAGCGCCTCATGCGTGCTCTGGAAGTGTATTACGCCAGCGGTCGTCCCATGAGCGCATTGTGGGCTGAACAGCAGCCGGAAACCTTTCCCTGGCGGGTATTGTCGATAGGGTTATTGCCCGTGGATCGTGCGATATTGCACCAGCGCATCGCACAGCGGTTTGAAATGATGTTGGCAGAGGGCTTGATAGATGAAGTCGCCGCCCTCAAACAACGTGATGACTTGCATGGTAATTTGCCCGCCATTAAAAGCGTTGGTTACCGACAGGTTTGGGATTACCTGGAAGGTCGTTATGATGACGCAATGCTACGCGAGCGCGGCATCATCGCTACCCGACAGCTCGCCAAGCGGCAAATTACCTGGCTGAGGCGTTGGCCGTCACTGCATTGGATCGATACTCTGCAGCCCGACGCCTTGGACAAGGTGCTGAAAATCGTGCGCGGAAGCGGTGCTTAGCGTAAGATAGAAGGTTCGTAAGTCATGATTTCGAGTGGCCGAGCGAGCAGGCCTTTGGCCAATAAGATGTCGGCGTAGCACCAGTTGGGCACGCCATCCATAATTAACCCCCAACGACAGTTTTAGGGAGAGCAACATGTCCAAAGGGCAGTCCCTTCAAGACCCGTACCTGAATATTTTGCGCAAGGAGCGCATTCCGGTCTCTATTTTCCTGGTCAACGGCATCAAGCTGCAGGGCCAGATCGAATCGTTTGACCAGTTTGTCATCTTGCTGCGCAATACCGTCAGCCAGATGGTTTATAAACATGCGATTTCAACCGTCGTACCATCACGAAATGTGCGGTTGCCTGCACAAGATCCGGCCGCTCCGGACGAAGATGAGTAACACGGTGGGATCAGCAAAACAGTCCACGAGGTATTGATTGTTTTTTGAACGCCCTGAAGCCGGCGAAACGGCAGTGCTTGTTCACGTTGATTTTCAGGATGAGCAAGCGCGCGAAGACCCGGGTGAGTTTTTAGAGCTCGTACGTTCTGCCGGTGCAGAAGCTGCGACATTGCTCACGGCCAGCCGACACCGCCCTGATTCGCGCACTTTTATCGGGTCGGGCAAGTTGGAAGAGCTGCGGGCAATGCTCGCAGCTCACCAGGCTGAGCTGGTCATCTTTAACCATGGTCTAGGCCCATCGCAGCAGCGTAATCTTGAGCGTGAGCTCAAATGTCGCGTGCTGGACCGGACGGGCCTGATTCTGGATATTTTTGCACAGCGTGCACGCACCCATGAAGGTAAGCTACAGGTTGAGCTTGCTCAGCTTGAATACGTATCCACGCGCTTGATTCGCGGGTGGACTCACCTGGAGCGCCAGAAGGGCGGTATTGGTCTGCGCGGCCCGGGTGAAACACAGTTGGAAACCGATCGGCGGCTCCTCCGTGGCCGTATCAAATCGATAAACAAGCGACTTGATAAAGTGCGCAGCCAGCGTGAGCAGAACCGCCGAGCCCGTGCGCGAGCCGAGATTCACAGCGTCTCGCTGGTTGGCTATACCAACGCAGGAAAATCAACCCTCTTCAATGCATTAACGCAGTCGCACGTGTATGCTGCCGATCAGTTGTTCGCAACGCTTGACCCGACATTGAGACGTCTGGAAATTGAAGATGTAGGGCCCGTCGTGATGGCCGATACCGTCGGTTTTATCCGTCACCTGCCCCACAAACTCGTGGAAGCGTTTCAGGCCACGCTCCAGGAAGCGGCTGAAGCAACCCTGCTGGTGCATGTCATCGATGCCGCCGACCCCGACCGTGACCTTAACGTCGAGCAGGTCGAGCGTGTTCTGGAAGAAATTGGTGCCGATGATGTTCCGGTCCTGAAGGTCATGAATAAAATTGACAAGCTGGACAGCGCGCCCCGCATTGAGCGTGATGGACAGGGAAGGCCCGATGTCGTGTGGCTTTCAGCTCAGGAAGGCAAGGGGCTTGAGTTACTCCACGAAGCGCTCACGGAGCGTCTGGCGAGCGATGTCATTGGCTTTTCGCTAACGCTAGCCCCCGAGCAGGGCAAGCTGCGTGCGGGTCTTCACGAATTGAATGCCGTGCAGGAGGAAGCATTCGATGAACAGGGACGTTCGGTGTTGAACGTGCGTTTACCGCGACGCGACTTTAACCAGTTGATGGCGCAGCTTGGCGAACGCGCCAATACCTACTTGCCCGCCGATCTGCGCGAAACGAGCGAATGGTGAGCTCTCGTGGCAGCGGGCGGGCACGAGCGCCCGGTCAGTGACCGAACAAGCTCCAGATTGCATAATACTAAATTGCGCTTTGGCCCCGTGTTAACGTCGGTGCTTGAGCGTGAGTGAATACCTCAGTGGAGACGAAGTATGGCCTGGAATGAGCCCGGTGGTGGCAACCAGCATGACCCTTGGAGTGGTGGTGGCCGACGAGGCGGTAGCGACGGCGGTGGAAACCGCGGTGGCAATAACGATGGCAACAACGGCAACAAAGGAGGCAACAACCAAGGACCACCCGATCTCGATGAAGCGCTGAAAAAGTTTCAGGATAAGCTCAGTAGCATGCTCGGTGGTGGCAAGAAATCCGGCGGTGGCGGTAACAAGGGCAGTGGTGGCGGCAAGCCTCGTAATGTCTTTGCACTTCCGGGCTTGTTGATCATTGTCGCACTGGCGATCTGGGCCGCGATGGGCTTTTACGTAGTGGATCAATCCGAGCGTGGAGTGGTGCTTCGTTTCGGCGAATACCAGAACACCGTTACCCCAGGGCTGCAGTGGAATCCGCCGTTGATCGACGAAGTGCGAATGGTCAATGTGACGCGTGTGCGCTCGCTGACCCAGACCCAGTCGATGCTGACCCGGGATGAAAACATCGTTGAAGTGGAAATTTCCGCTCAGTATCAGGTGGCCGATCCGCGCAATTTCGTACTCAATGTACGCGACCCGGAGCTGTCGCTGGATAACGCCCTCGATTCGTCGCTGCGTCATGTGGTCGGTGGAACCGACATGATCGATATCCTGACCTCGGGTCGTGAAATCCTGGGCAGCTCGGTATCGAGCCGTCTGCAGTCCTACCTGGACAACTACGGCGCCGGTATTCAGCTGCAGACCATCAACATCGAGTCTACTTCTGCGCCGGAGCCAGTCATCGATGCGTTCGATGACGTTATCCGCGCCCGTGAAGATCGTCAGCGCACGATCAACCAAGGCATAGCCTACGCCAACGCGATCATCCCTGAGGCTCAGGGTCAGGCACAGCGGTTGGTCGAACAGGGCCAAGGTTATCGTGAATCGGTCGTGGCCGAAGCGCAGGGTCAAGCCAATCGCTTCAATTCACTGCTCGCCGAGTACGAGAATTCGCCTGATATCATGCGTGAGCGTATGTATATTGAAGCCATCGAAGATGTCTTTGGCGAAACGCCCAAGGTGCTGCTGGACGTGAGTGAGAACGCACCGATGATGTACCTGCCGCTCGAGCAGTTGAATCGTCGCCAGGGTGCCGCCGCCTCCCAGCAGGGCAACAGCGACGGTGTCGATCCGCAGGTGCTTGAAAGCCTGCGCAGCGGTAACAGCAGCAGTCAGAGCAGCAGCTCCTCATCCAACAGCAGCTCTATCCGCAGGGAGGGCCGGTAAATGATCAATAATCGATCCCTGCTAATCGTTGGCGGCATTGCCGCCGTTGCGTGGCTTGCCAGTAACACGCTTTATGTTGTCGATGAAACCGAACGTGCGGTCAAACTGCGCTTCGGTGAGGTCATCGAAGAGGACATTCAGCCAGGCCTGCACGCCAAGATGCCGATTGCACAGACCGTACGTACCTTCGATACTCGTCTGCTGACGCTGGATACCGACACCAGTCGCTATCTGACCCAAGAGCAGAAAGCGGTCATTGTCGATTCCTACGTCAAGTGGCAGGTGGTCAATCCCACTCGCTACTACGAGGCCACCGCAGGGGATGAAATGATGGCGACGCGCCTGATTCAGCCCCGCGTCGACGAAAGCCTGCGCAACCAGTTTGGTCGCTTGAACCTTCAGCAGATCATCGCCGAGGAGCGCGACGACCTGATGGACGGCCCGACCGAGGAGCTCGACGCGCTGATGCGTGAAGAGCTTGGCGTGGCGATTCGCGATATCCGTATCAAGCGTATCGACCTGCCGGACGACGTATCGGCCGCAGTCTATGAGCGGATGCGCTCAGAGCGCGAGCGTGAAGCCCGGGAATGGCGTGCCCAGGGTCAAGAAGAGGCCGAGCGCATCCGTGCGAACGCGGATCGCCGCCGCCAGGTGCTTCTGGCCCAGGCCACTGAGCGTGCCGAAACCCTGCGCGGTGAGGGGGATGCCCAGGCAGCTGCGATCTTCTCGGAAGCCTACGGTCAAGACCCGGAGTTCTTCACTTTCTGGCGCAGTCTGAATGCCTATCGTGAGAGCTTCTCGGGAGATGACAATCTGCTGGTGCTGGAGCCGGATAGCGACTTCTTCCGCTACCTGCGCAGCGCCATGCCCGACGAAGACAGTTAAGCATTTGACGTAGTCCCCGTCGGACACCGGCGGGGTTCAACGCGTCACAAAACGTGGTAGACTTTATCAACCGGGCGTCGCCCGGTTTTTTTGTGGCCCTATGTCATTGGGTCTTCATTATTGTCGTCTCGCAGGATTGTTCACATGACCATTGCTGACCGCTGGCTATTGCCCGACGGCATGGACGAAGTGCTGCCGCCTCAGGCAAGCCGTATGGAAGAGCTACGCCGGACGTTGCTGGATCTATACCATGGCTGGGGCTATGACCAAGTCATGCCACCGCCGGTGGAGTTTCTGGACTCTCTGCTTACCGGCACGGGAACCGACCTGGACCTCCAGACCTTCAAGTTGACCGACCAGTTGACGGGGCGGATGATGGGCGCGTCGGCGGATGTCACGCCGCAGGTGGCGAGAATGGACGCCCATTCGCTCAAACGCCAGGGGCCGGTGCGCCTGTGCTATTGCACCAACGTATTGCGTGCCAAGGCAGATCAGCACCAGGGGGGACGCAGTCCTGTCCAGGTGGGGGTCGAGCTGTTTGGCCACGCCGGGCTTGATGCCGATAAGGAAATTATCCACCTGGCGTTGTCCAGCCTGCAGGCGGCAGGTGCCGAGGAAATCCACCTGGCGTTGGGGCATATAGGCATCTATCGGAGCCTGGTAGAGGCGGCGGAATTGAACGCCGAGCAAGAAGCGCAGCTGTTTGACGCCCTGGCGCTGAAGTCACCAGGCCTGCTGGCAGAAAACGTCAGCGCCAGCGTGACAGATCCTGCCTTGGCCGAGATGCTATTGGCCCTGGGCGAACTGCATGGGGATGCGGATATTTTGCTTCAAGCGCGCGAACGCCTGGCGGGTGCACCCGCGTCGGTGGTCGCGGCGCTGGACCAGCTGGATGCCCTCTATCAAGGTGTGCTGGCACAGTTTGATGTGTCGTTGTATTTTGATCTGGCCGAGTTGCGCGGCTATCAATACCACACCGGCATGATGTTTGCGGCCTATGTGCCAGGCTACGGCCATGCCCTGGCGAAAGGCGGTCGCTACGATGATACGGGGCGTGCCTTCGGTCGTGCGCGCCCGGCAACCGGCTTTTCGATGGACTTGAAGCAACTGGCCTCACTGGACGTGGCCTCGCCGGCGCAAGGCGCAATATGGGCGCCCGCCGAGCAGGCCGCATCGCTTGATGCTGCCATTGCCGTGCTGCGTGAGCAGGGCGAGCGGGTAATTCAGGCGCTGCCAGGGCAGCGTACGGGACCGGCGGAACACGGTTGTGACCGCCGTCTTGAGTTTATCGATGGTCGTTGGCAGCCAACGACACTGACACAAGAGACGAGTGCATAATGGGTAAGAATGTCGTAGTCCTGGGAACCCAGTGGGGCGATGAAGGCAAAGGCAAGATCGTTGATTTGCTGACCGAGTCAGCGTCGGCGGTGGTGCGGTTTCAGGGTGGTCATAACGCGGGTCATACGCTGGTGATCGACGGTGAAAAAACCGTGCTTCACCTGATTCCTTCCGGCGTGCTGCGGCCTGGCAAGACCTGCATCATCGGCAATGGCGTGGTGCTCTCGCCGGAAGCGCTGATCAAGGAAATTCGCGAGCTTGAAGCCAAAGGCGTTCCGGTGCGTGAACGGCTGCGCTTATCGCCGGCCTGCCCGTTGATCCTGCCATACCACGTGTGCCTTGATCAGGCGCGGGAAAAGGCCCGCGGTATCGCCAAGATTGGCACGACAGGCCGGGGGATTGGCCCCGCGTATGAAGATAAGGTTGCCCGCCGGGGGTTGCGCCTGGGTGATATGCTTCACCGCGAACGGTTTGCTTCCAAGCTGGGCGAAGTGCTCGACTACCACAACTTTGTCCTGGTCAATTACCACGGCGAGCCAGCTGTGGACTTCCAGAAGGTGCTCGATAACGCCATGCAGATGGCCGAAGAGCTGCGCCCCATGGTGAGCGATACGGTAAGCATGGTTCACGATCTGCGCAAAGCCGGAGAGAATATTCTCTTCGAAGGTGCCCAGGGGTCGCTGCTGGATATCGACCACGGGACCTATCCGTTCGTGACCAGCTCCAACACCACCGCGGGTGGTACGGCGACGGGGTCCGGTGTTGGTCCGCTGTATCTGGACTATGTGCTGGGTATCACCAAAGCCTACACCACCCGCGTCGGGTCGGGTCCGTTTCCCACCGAGCTGTTTGACGCCCACGGCCGCCATCTGGCCGAGAAGGGCCACGAGTTCGGCGCTACCACCGGCCGTCCGCGGCGCTGTGGCTGGTTCGATGCCGTCGCGCTCCGCCATGCGGTGCAAATCAATTCGGTGTCGGGTATCTGTCTGACCAAGCTGGACGTGCTCGACGGGCTGGAAAATATCCGCGTCTGCGTTGGTTACCGCAGCAAAGACGGTGACGTGCTCGATACGCCAGTGGATTCGGAAGGCTACGAGGCTCTCGAGCCGGTCTATGAGGATCTGCCTGGCTGGAAAGAGTCGACCCTGGGCGTGAAAAAGGTCGAAGACCTGCCGGCCAATGCACGGGCCTACATCAGCTTCCTGGAAGAACAAGTCGGCACCAGCATCGACATTATTTCCACGGGCCCGGACCGTATCGAAACGATTGTGCTGCGCAATCCGTTCGATGGATGATCGCTGAATAGCTGACATATTCTGTCGGGTGGGCGTAAAAAGGGGGCGACGTGTTCGCCCCCTTTTTAGGTCTGGCATTCGAACGCTTAAAAATCGATGCCCCGGCGCGCCTGGATGCCGTTGTTGAAGGCGTGGCGGACTTCCTGCATTTCGGTCACCGTATCGGCCATGGCGACGAGTTCGCGGTGGGCGTTACGGCCGGTAATAATCACGGTCTGTTCGCGTGGCCGCTTTTCTATGGCGGCCTTGACCGTGGCAATATCCAGATAGCCAAACTTGAGCATGTAGGTGATCTCGTCCAGCACCACCAGGTAGGTGTCGGGGTCGGCCAGCATTTTCTCTGCGTCTTGCCATACCGCCTGGCAGGCCTGGGTATCCGCTTCACGGTTTTGCGTTTCCCAGGTGAAACCGGTGGCCATGATGGCAACGCTCAGGTTGGGATCTTCTTCCAGGCGGTTGCGCTCGCCGCACTCCCACAGCCCCTTGATAAACTGAACAACGCCAACTTTATAGCCGTAGCCAAGGGCGCGGGTCACCGTACCCCAGGCCGCTGTCGTCTTGCCCTTGCCGTTGCCGGTGTTGATGAGCACTAGACCACGCTGCTCGGTGGCATCTGCGACCTTCTCATCGACGCGTGCCTTGAGTTTTTCCATTGATGCTTTATGGCGTGTATTGCGGTCAGACATGGATTTTCCTCAGGGTCGAGAATAGGGGGTGCGGTGTCCTAGGTTAAGCGATTCATCGTGCCTTGAACATCAAGGCGTATCCCCTTTTATTCCACGATAAGTTGGCTGGATTCAGTATTTTGGCGATTTCTACCGACAGAATTGGCCGGTAGGGGGCTGGCTGCTCTAGAATAGTGGGTCATGTCCTGTCAGGAATCCGTCTATGCCCTCATTTGATATTGTCTCTGAGTTTGATCAGCACGAAGCGGCCAATGCCGTCGACCAAGCGAATCGCGAAGTCCAGTCACGTTTTGATTTCAAAGGGGTGGATGCTTCGTTCATCCTCGAAAAGGACACTGTTCAGTTGGAGGCAGAGGTCGATTTTCAGCTCAAGCAGATGCTCGACGTGCTGCGTAATCGGTTAATTGCACGAGGCATCGACGCGCGCTGCATGGATATCAAGGATCCCGTTCTGTCCGGTGTCAAAGCCCGCCAGGAAGTCGCTCTCAAGCAAGGCCTGGATCAAGCCGAGGCCAAGGACATCGTCAAGCGTATCAAGGCCAGTAAGCTTAAAGTCCAGGCACAAATTCAGGGTGAAAAGGTGCGTGTCACAGGTAAAAAGCGTGACGACTTGCAAAGCGTCATGTCGCTATTGCGCGGTGAGGGAGGACCGGAACTACCGCTTCAGTTCGATAACTTCCGGGATTGACCCGACGCCCTGATAGTCTCTGTACGCCGCCAATAACAGCACTGACCATAAGGAGTTTCTCATCATGTCTGATCCGCAGCCGGTTTATTTAAGCGATTACCAGCCTCCCGCCTATCGGGTGACCCATACCGAGCTGACGTTTGATCTTGACCCCGCCGCGACCCGAGTAAAAGCGCGCCTGCAAATCGAGCGACAAGCATCGGCCAATGCTGATGAACCACTCACGCTTGACGGTCAGCAACTGACCCTTGACGCCTTGCTGATTGATGGTAGCCCATTGGCGGATAACGATTATCAGGTAAGCGATGAGGGGCTCCGTATAGAACGGGTGCCTGCGCGCTTTACCCTGGAAAGTGAGGTGCAACTCTCGCCCAAGGATAACACCGCCCTGGAAGGCCTTTACCAATCCAACGGCATGTTTTGCACCCAGTGTGAGGCGGAGGGGTTCCGCCGTATCACCTTTTACCCTGATCGTCCGGATGTGATGTCGACCTTTAAAGTGACCGTCATCGGCGATCGCGAGCGCGAACCCATTCTGCTCGCCAACGGTAACCCGATTGAGCAAGGCGATCTTGAAAACGGTCGTCACTTTGCCGTCTGGGAAGATCCGCACCCCAAACCCTGCTACCTGTTTGCTCTGGTCGCTGGGGATCTGCATAAGGTGGAAGACCACTTTACCACCCAGTCTGGGCGAGACGTAACACTGCAGCTTTGGGTGGAAGAGGAGAATCTGCAGAAAACCGATCACGCCATGGGGTCACTCAAGCGCGCCATGGCGTGGGATGAGGAAGCTTACGGGCGTGAATACGATCTTGATCTGTTCATGATCGTGGCGGTCAACGACTTCAATATGGGGGCCATGGAAAACAAAGGCCTCAATATCTTTAATTCGGCGGCGGTATTAGCCCATCCTGATACGGCCACCGATGGCGCCTTTCAGACAGTTGAGGGCATCGTTGCCCACGAATATTTTCACAACTGGTCGGGGAACCGGGTGACCTGCCGCGACTGGTTTCAGCTGTCCCTGAAAGAGGGTTTCACCGTCTTCCGCGACCAATGTTTTTCCGCCGAGACCAATTCTGCACCTGTTAAGCGCATTCAGGACGTGTCGTTTTTCCGCACGGCACAGTTTGCCGAAGACGCGGGACCAACGGCCCACCCGGTACGGCCTGATCACTATATTGAGATCACCAATTTCTATACGCTGACCATTTATGAAAAGGGCGCTGAAATCGTCCGCATGTTGTGCAATCTGGTCGGCTGGGACGCCTTTCGGCAAGGGGCGGATCGTTACTTTGCGCGCTTCGACGGCCAGGCGGTAACCATCGAAGACTTCGTGGATTGCATGGCAGAGGCCTCGGGACTTGACCTCAGTCAGTTCATGCGCTGGTACTCCCAGGCGGGAACCCCGGAAATCGATGCCCATGGCGAGTATGACTATGCCCACGGCGAGTACCATTTGACGCTGCGTCAGCGGACCCCCGCCACGCCGGGCCAGGTGGATAAAGAGCCGTTGCATATCCCCATCGCCATGGGCCTGGTGGGTACCAAGTCGGGCCAGGACCTGGCGCTTACCCTGGAAGGCGAAAAGCTCGGCAAAGAGACCGTCATCCACCTGCGCGAAGACGAGCAGACCTTCGTATTTACCGACGTGGCCGAGGCCCCTGTGCCTTCGCTGCTACGTAACTTCTCCGCCCCAGTGAAGCTGCATTTCCCGTATTCACGTGAAGATCTTGCCTTCCTGCTGACCCAGGATAGCGATGGATTCAACCGCTGGGATGCCGGGCAGCGGCTGGCGATGCTGGCGCTTGATGACTTGATTGCCGCTCACCGCAATGGTGTTGAGAAGGTAATGGACAGTCGTGTCGTCGAGGCATTCCGAACGCTATTGAGCAATACACCGTCGGACAAGGCGGTGTTGGCCGAAATGCTGACGCTACCTTCGGAAGCGTACATTGCCGAGCAACAGCCGATTGTCGACGTCGATGCCATTCATGCAGCCCGAGAGTTTGTCCGACAGTCACTGGCGATGGCGCTGCGTGATGAGTTCATGGCGACCTTTGAGGCCAATCGTTCCAGTGAACCCTATGCGCCGACCCCTGAGCAGATTGCCCAGCGCAGCTTGAAGAACGTGGCGCTCAGCTACCTGATGTCGATTGAAGACGAGCAGGGCGTGGCGCTTTGTGAAGGTCAGTTTGCGGCGAACCACAACATGACCGATGTTCGCCATGCCTTGACGCTGCTGGTTCACAGTGACCGCGACGACCTGGCCTCTCCGGCGCTTAAGACCTTCGGTGAAAAGTGGGCCCATGACCCGCTGGTCATGGATCAGTGGTTCACGATTCAGGTGTCGCGTCCCCAGCCGGACGTGCTCGATCGAGTGAAGTACCTGATGGACCATCCGGCCTTCTCGCTGAAAAACCCCAATCG
Source organism: Halomonas sp. G11 (assembly GCF_001663515.1). Taxonomy (NCBI): domain Bacteria; kingdom Pseudomonadati; phylum Pseudomonadota; class Gammaproteobacteria; order Oceanospirillales; family Halomonadaceae; genus Halomonas; species Halomonas sp. G11. The sequence goes on along the minus strand of NZ_LYXG01000040.1, from coordinate 126,558 downwards.
CGTGCGCGCGCTGATTGGTGCTTTTGCCCAGAACCGTGTCAACTTTCATCGCCTGGATGGACAGGGCTACGCCCTGCTGGCGGATGTGGTGATTGAGCTGAATCGGTTGAACCCGGAAATAGCGGCACGTCTGATTACGCCGCTGACCCGTTGGCAGCGGTTCGATGAAACGCGGCAGGACTTGATGCGGTCAGAGCTTGAGCGCATTCAACGCGAACCGCTCTCGAGTAATGTATACGAGGTGGTTGAAAAAGCACTTGCGTAATGATCACGAAGGAGCGACGACGAAAGGAAATCTCAGTGACGACACCAAAGAAGCGTTTTTTACTCATTGTTAATGGTAAATCAGCCGGTAATGCGGCGTTACGTGAAGCGGTAGCTGAGCAGAGAAAGGCAGGGATGCCGATTAGTGTTCGGGTAACCTGGGAAGCAGGTGATGCCGAGCATTTTGCCGAGTCCGCCGTCGATATGGGAATGACGCATGTGATTGCCTGTGGCGGGGATGGTACCGTCAACGAGGTGATGAACGGCCTGATGCGTCTGGATAAGGACCGACGGCCGGTCATGGGGATTGTGCCGCTGGGTAGCGCTAATGACTTTGCCACCTCGGTAGGCTTGCCGCTGGAGCCGTCAGAGGCGCTCTCGGCGGCGTTGACGCTGTCTGATTACCCGATTGACGTCGTTAAACTATGTGCCGAGAGCGACACTGAGTCGGTCTCCAGCTATTACGTTAATATGATGACGGCAGGCTTTGGTGCTGAAATTACCTCGTCGACCCCCAAAATGCTCAAGCGCATGTTGGGGGGTGGGGCTTATTCCCTTATGGGAGCCGTCAAGGCATGGCGACATCATAGCTACCGTGGCACGCTATATTGGGATGGTCACGAAGAGTCGACGTCGCTTTTACTGCTGGCGATTGGCAATGGTCGCCAGTCAGGCGGTGGGCAGGTGTTGGCTCCCAGGGCGAAATTGGACGACGGTCATCTCGATATTCTCGTGGTCAAGGATTTTCTCACCGCGAAAGCGCTGCCGGACTTGGTTAGCGAATTACAGAATTTCCCCAGCCAGGGTCGTTTCGTGCGCTATGTGTCGGCGGATGCGCTCAGCGTGTCGACACTATCTGAAGACCCTCCCTGGCCGTTAACACTGGATGGTGAAGCGCGCCATTATCGACGCTTTCGCGCTGACGTTGTGCCGTTGGCCATCCATGTGGTGCTGCCCGATGAATGTCCACTACTGTCATCGGTCGTAGAGACCTGAAACTGATAACCCGTCATTGACCCATTTTACAGAGGCGATGAGGCGTACACATTGAGGAGACAACATAAATGACTAAAAGCGTTTGGCTGCCCGTGCTAGCAGCTGTCATGTTGGTGGTCAGTGGCTGTGGCGATAACGACGAAACGTCGAACGCCAACCAGCAGGAAGAGTCCGCTTCACCATCAAATGATGCAGACGCAGAGTCTGCTGATGCTGAAGTAGCGACTGACGCAGCTACTGAAGAAGAGACAGAGGCGGCCGCCGACGCGCCTGACACCAGCGGCGACGAGGCAGAGGGCAATGCCACTGAATCGCGCCAGGCGGAAGAAGAGTTGGAGAGAACCGAGGCCGCCCTTACGAGTGAGCAGGCTGAGGAAGACACGACCCCACAGACTGAAGATGTCGACGCCGACGAGGACACCCTGGCCGCTGACCCTGAAGACGTGCTGGAGGAAGGCGGGGCAATGCCCGGTGAAGCAACACGGTCGGATGTTGACGACATGATTGCCGAAACCGAACGCCGCTTCGATGAGGCGCAGCAGCGGCTGGAAGAACAGTTCCAGGAGGTCGAGCAGCAGTCACCTGTTGTCGAGCCTATCAGCGATGAAGAGATGGAGGAGCGCTGGGAGTTTGAAAGCAGTCTACCTGAGTCGGTGCGGGACGGAGAGCGTACGCGCGGTAGTAATATCGATGAGCTGATCGAAGACACCGAGCGGCGCTTTGAAGAGGCCGAGCAGCGGTTGAATGAACAGTTTGAATCAATCGAGGAAGAACGCCCCGAGAGTTTTGAACTGGAGGAGTGATTTCCCTGGTGAGGCTTTCAGGGACATAAAAAGGCCCGCATCAAGATGCGGGCCTTGGGCGCGATGGCATATTACGCAACGCGGATGTTGGAAGCCTGGAGGCCTTTTTTACCTTGGGTCACCTCAAAGCTGACTTTCTGACCATCCTGCAGGCTTTTGAAACCTTCAGCTTGAATTTCGGAGAAGTGAGCAAACAGATCGTCACCACCGTCATCCGGAGAGATGAAGCCGTAGCCTTTGGTATCGTTGAACCACTTGACAGTGCCAGTTGCCATTTTACATTTCCTTCACGAGCTTGATGTTCAAGCGAGGCGCTATTGCAGCCCCGCCTGAATTACTCTAGAAGTAAAAAAACCAGTCGTCCAGTCACAATGTGATGAATCTCTTCTACTCTGTGAGTGCCTTTTTATGACGCCATTCAACCTAATCGATGCACAGTTTGTGCCGTTCGTCATTGCCATCACGTTGCTGTCGATCACCCCGGGGGTCGATACGCTGCTGGTGATTCGCAACACCGCCAGGGGCGGTCTGCGTGACGGCGTTGCCACCAGCATGGCGATCTGCAGCGGACTGTTCGTGCACGCTACCATCTCGGCAATGGGGATTTCGCTGATCCTGCTACAGTCGGCCTGGGCGTTTCACGTCTTGAAGCTGGTGGGGGCTGGCTATTTGATTTGGCTGGGCATCAGCAGCCTGCTGGCGGCGCGGCGTGGCCAGCCATTGCCGGTAAAAGGTGTGATGGCCTCTGATACGGCCGTTCCGCTCTGGCAGCCGCTGAAAGAAGGGTTTTTATCCAATGTGCTCAACCCCAAGACGGTGGTGTTTTACATGGCATTTTTGCCGCAGTTCATTGCCCCGAGCGACCCGGCCCTGGTCAAATCGCTATGGTTGGCAGGCGTACACTTCGTGATTGCCAACCTCTGGCAAATCAGTGTGGTACTGATGGTCGGCAGCGCCGGAAAATGGCTGGCCAGCGCGCGTTTTGCGCAAACGCTCAACGCCATGACCGGCGCTGTACTGGTGATGCTGGGTATTCGCCTGGCATTTTCTCAGCGGCCGGTGTAACGCGGCCGCGGCCCGTCTCTGGGCGTATATCAATCGCGAATCACCAGCGCCCGGTTGTAACGCACCTGCTTTTCGCCGTCGCTCAACAGCGACACCCCGTCGCTCGAGCCATTGGCAAGGCTTTCAAAAATGGCGCGATAACTCAGCACGGCCTGTACGTAGTTGCGCGTTTCACGGTAGGGAATGCGCTCCACAAAGAGGTCAAAGGCCTCGATGCTGTAATCTCCCAGCCAGCGATCCACTCGTCCAGGGCCTGCGTTGTACGCCGCCGCAGCGGCTAAACGATTGCCCTGGTAACGCTGCAGCTTGTCGCGCAGGTAAGTGCTGCCCAGGCGAATGTTCAACTCCGGGTCAAGTACGCCGTAGGGGCCAGGGTCATCGAGACCCAGTTGGCGGCTTACCTGGGCGGCGGTGCCGGGCATCAGTTGCATCAGCCCCCGGGCACCGGCAGGTGACAGGGCATTGGGGTTGTAGGCGCTTTCACGGCGGGTAATCGCCATTAGCAGGTAAGGGTCCACGCCGCTAATGCGTCCCCAGTGGATGAAATCGTCGTGGTAGGCCTGCGGGAAGCGCCACTCGAGAGCATCCCACATGCCCGCCGCGATGGTGGTCTGTACCAGCCGCGCATGCCAGCCTTGTTCGGCGGCGAAATCGGCCAGCGCCCGGGCTTCTTGCGTAGATGCCTGCTGAACGGCATGCAGCCATTCACTGTTGGCCAAGCCGTCTTCGCCGATGCGCATCAATGCCTGGGTACGCTGCACCATGGGGAGTTGCGCGATACGCTCACGTGACGCGTCGTCAAAATAGAAGCGTTCATTGTTCAATGCCAACGGTTGCCCCAGGCGCTCAGCAGCGGCAAAACCGTAAAAATTACGCTGTGAAGCCGCTTGCTGGAAATGCGTTGTGGCCGCCGTTTGATCGCCTAGCTGCTCGCTGGCCCGGGCGAGCCAGTATTGCCACCGTGCATCCGCTTTCTGCTCGGCGGGCATTTGGGTAATCCAGTGGCGCACCGCTTCCCATTGATGAGCTTGAAGAGCGCGGCGAACCCGCAACTCGAAGACGCGCTCGCTGTCCAGGCGTGGCAAGACGCTATCCACCCACGCCATCGAATTGGGCACTTCACGCACCAGTACGTAATACGCCAGCTCTTCTTCGATAAGCCGCTGATCGCTGGGCAACAGGCTCAAACGCTCGGCCAGGGAGCGCCACACGGAGAGGGCCTGCGGGGTGTCATCCAGCGTAAGGCGCTGCATTGCCGCCTGGTAAAAAGTGGCCGTGGCCTTGCATTCAGGGCCCAGGCAGGTGGGAGCACCGAGTATGCGCTGCGGGTCGCTGTCCACCGCTTCGTAGGTATCAATGGCGGTTTGCCAGCGTCCGCTTAATTGATTGCTCAGGTAGTCGGCCAGCCCAGGATTACCTGCCTGCCAGGCGAGCATCAGGCGTTCCCAAATCAACTCGCCATCGATGGTGCCGTTAGCCCTCAAGCGGTCAAACAGCGGATCGCAGGCGTTCGGTTGGGATTGGCCCACAAGCCAGAGGCGTTGGCCTGCCTCGGCCGCTTGTTGAGGGGCAATGTCAAAATGAGCCGTGTGGTAGTGGCATTGCCGGGCAGCGCCGTTGGGCTCACCATTGCTGACCGCCCGCACACGCCCATACTGGCCTGCCTCTCCGTATTGGTCGATGGCCTGACCGCGCATCCAGTCGCTCAACGGCGAGTCGCTGTGGGTATCGATATAGCGGTTGACCGTTTCCGGCGGCAGGTCAGGTAGCTGGTTGCGCAACCGATGATAAGTGACATAGCCACTTAACGGATGATCTTCAATGGCCGCCATATCAATACGGTCCCATTGCTGGTTGCGAGCGGCATCAAGGGCATCGCGCATTGCACTGTCGCTGACGCCCCACGACATGCTTGGTAAACAGGCAATGAAAGCAATGGATAATACGCGGGCAGTGCGGGGCATGGTGCTTCCTCAATACGGCATTGGGTGGCCTGGGGTGCTGAACTATCCTAACGCAAAAGACTCCGACAACTGAACGTCTGGGAGGATTCAATACTGATGGCTCTATTATCCAGCTGGTGGTGGCTGCGTCGACTTAAATCTCGTGCTTGGGTATTCAAGCGTATGTGGCGTGCGCTGACATTGTTTTTTCCCATGACCCGTGACGTCGTCAGAGGCCGTTTTCGGCCTGTGCCCTGGTCAGCTTTCGGGTTGATGGCGGTGGCGCTGATTTATCTGGTGTTACCGTTTGATTTGATCCCCGATTTTCTGATGTTGATAGGCGTGGTCGACGATGCCGTCGTTGTTGGTTGGCTGCTCAACCGCATGGACCAGCAGTTGGCTGGCTATCGCGCCTGGAAATACCCCGACAGCGAATCCACTGATTCGCCGCACACGGCCGCTTGAAAAATTTTCCCTCAGCCCCATATCTCGTTCACACCGATTTTTATGCCTTTGCCATCTTGGCGAGGCGCTTTACGTACCGAGATCAATGAGGGCTGAGCGAATGTCCAACACGACCCACGAAGAAACTCTTGGCTTTCAAACGGAAGTTAAGCAGCTGTTGAATCTGATGATTCACTCGCTGTACTCAAATCGGGAAATTTTCCTGCGCGAGCTGATATCCAACGCTGCCGACGCCTGCGACAAGCTACGCTATGCGGCCCTGGACAACGACGGGCTCTACGAAGGCGACAGCGAGCTACGTGTCGAAATCGAACACGATGCCGACGCCGGAACGATCACTCTGCGCGACAACGGTATCGGCATGACGCGTGATGATGTGATTGCCAACCTGGGCACCATTGCGCGCAGTGGTACGTCCGAGTTCCTCAAGCAGTTGTCAGGTGAACAGCAGAAAGATGCCAAGTTGATCGGTCAGTTCGGCGTGGGTTTCTATTCCAGCTTTATTGTCGCCGACGATGTGACGGTTCGCACACGCAAGGCTGGCGAAGACGCAAGCACCGGCGTGGAATGGCGTTCGAAAGGCGAGGGCGAGTTCACCGTCGCTGACATCGATCTCGAACAGCACGGCACCGAAATTACCCTGCACCTGAAAGACGACGCCAAGGAATTCGCTGACGACTTTCGTCTGCAGAACCTGGTGCGCAAGTACTCGGACCATATCGAAGTGCCGGTACGCATGCCCAAGACCGAAACCGCCAAGGACGATGATGGCAATCCGGTCGAAGGCAGCGAGGTGACCACCTGGGAAACCATCAACGAAGCCACGGCCCTCTGGGTGCGCCCCAAGAGCGAAATTTCCGACGACGAGTACAAGGCGTTCTACAAGCACGTGGCCCACGACTTCAGTGACCCGCTCACCTGGAGCCACAACAAGGTGGAAGGCAAGCTGGAATATACCAGCCTGTTGTTTGTACCCGGTCGCGCGCCGTTTGACATGTTCGACCGCGACGGTGCCCGGGGTGTAAAGCTCTACGTGCAGCGCGTCTTCATCATGGACGATGCCGAGCAGTTCCTGCCGCTTTACCTGCGTTTCATCAAAGGCGTGCTGGATACCCGCGACCTGTCGCTCAACGTCTCCCGCGAGCTTCTGCAGCAGGATCCCAAGGTCGACAAGATCAAGGGCGCCCTGACCAAGCGCGCGCTGGATATGCTCAAGAAGCTCGCCAAGGATAGCGAGCAGTACCAAACCTTCTGGAACACCTTCGGTAACGTCCTCAAGGAAGGCCCGGGTGAAGACGCCGCCAACCGTGAGAAAATCGCCGGTCTGCTGCGCTTTGCCTCGACGCACACCGATACGGCCGCCCAGGAGCATTCGCTTGCCGACTACGTCGGGCGCATGAAAGAAGGTCAGCAGAAGATCTATTACGTGGTGGCCGACAGCTTCAATGCCGCCAAGCACAGCCCTCACCTGGAAATCTTCCGCAAGAAAGGCATCGAGGTGCTGCTGCTTTCCGACCGCATCGACGAGTGGCTGATGAGCCACCTTACCGAGTTCGACGGCAAATCCTTTGCTGACGTGGGTAAAGGCGAGCTCGATCTTGGCGATGTGGAAGATGAAGCCGAGAAAAAAGAGCAGGAAGAAACCGCCAAAGCCAAGGAATCATTGGTCAAGCGGGTCAAGGAAGCCTTGGGCGAAGGTGTGCAGGACGTCAAGGTTACCCACCGCCTCACCGACTCGCCGGCCTGTGTGGTGCTGCCGGAGCACGAAATGGGCTATCAGATGCGCCGCATCATGGAAGCCGCCGGACAGCCGCTGCCCGAGGTCAAGCCGATTCTGGAGCTGAATCCCAGCCACTCACTGGTGGCACGCCTGGAAAGCGCCGATGACGGGCTGTTTGCCGACCTGGCCCATATCCTGCTGGACCAGGCGATTATCGCCGAAGGCGGCCACCTGGATGATCCGGCCGCTTACGTGAAGCGCCTCAACGGGGTGCTGGCGGCATAACGCTTACTTGACGGCGTATAACGGCCCCTTGGGGAGTTACCCCAAGCGGGCCGTTTGTTTTTGTCGTACCCTTCAGCGAGGCTTATCGTCTTTCGCTTACCAACGATCCGGGATTTCCATGGCTGAGCAGCAGATTCAGGTCGCCGTACTGGGCGGCGGTAGTTTTGGCACTGCCCTGGCAAGCATTGCCGCTGACAACGGCGCGCAGGTGCGTCAATGGATGCGCGATGAAGCGCTGGTGGAACAGATCAATCGGGAGCGACGCAACGGTCGCTATTTGCCGAATTATGCCATTAACCCCGCGGTACAGGCGTCCACCGACCTTGAAACGGTGCTCCACGACGCTGAGCTGGTGCTGATTGCGATTCCGTCCCAGGCCTTTCGCAGCGTCGTTCAGGCGGCCAAGCCGTGGCTAAGGCCCGAGCAGATCCTGGTCAGTACCACCAAGGGGATTGAGCAATCCGGCTTTTTATTGATGAGCCAGGTGCTGGAGCAGGAAACCGGCTTTACCCATATCGGGGTGATTGCGGGTCCCAACCTCGCCTCGGAAATTGCCGATAAACAGCTCACCGCCACGGTGATCGCCAGCGCCGATGCCTTGACCCGCACCCGGGTTCAGCAGGCGCTGGGTTGCCGCTACTTCCGTGTCTATGCCAGCAATGACCGCCATGGTGTCGAACTGGGCGGGGCGCTGAAAAATATCTACGCCATCGCCGCGGGCATGGCCGCGGCACTCGGCATGGGTGAGAATACCCGCAGCATGCTGATGACCCGGGCATTGGCCGAAATGAGCCGTTTCGCCGTTGCCCAGGGGGCCAACCCCATGACGTTTTTGGGCCTTGCCGGGGTGGGGGATTTAATCGTCACCTGCTCGTCGAACTTGTCGCGTAATTACCGGGTAGGGCACGCCATCGGCGAGGGGCGCACCCTGGACGAAGCTGTGGATGCCCTTGGCCAGGTGGCCGAAGGCGTCAATACCGTCAGGCTGGTCTGCACCAAGGCGGCCGAGATTGGCGTGTACATGCCGCTGGCCGAAGGGCTGTATCACGTGCTGTTCGACGGCGTGCCGCCACAGGACATGGCAAAAACGCTGATGATGGGTGAGCAAAGCAGTGACGTCGAGTTCATCCTTCCCCGCGAAGACGTTCAGCAAGCTCACCGGGAAACAGGGGGGTGGCATGACTGATCAAGCGCAGCGACTCTGGCTGATGCGCCACGGCGAAGCGGGCCCCGGTCGGCCCGATGACCAGCGCACGCTGACATCGCACGGCGAGCAGGAAGTCGCCAAGGTCGGGGCGTGGCTGGCCGCGCAGATAGCCGCCCAGCCAGGGTCGCCGCCGAGGCTGCTGGCAAGTCCCTATCGCCGCGCCCAGCAGACGGCCTTTCGGTTGAGTGCGGCGCTGTCGGTGCCGGTGGAAACCCTGCCGCTGATCACCCCGGACGACGCCCCCGAAGCGGTCATCGACTGGCTGGTCGAGCAGACCGATGAACGACTGATTCTTGTCAGCCATATGCCGCTGGTTGGGGAGCTTGCCGAGACGCTGGTCGACGGTCGTTCAGCCCGCGGAGTTGGATTTCCCACCGCAGGCCTTGCCGAGTTCACCGCGCCGGTATGGGCAAAAGGCTGCGCGCAGCTGCAACGCTTTGTGCATCCCGGACAGTTAACGTAGCGAAAAAAAACGGCCGCAAACGCGGCCGTTTTAAGTTGGCAAGGGGGGCCCTAGAGCAGCGCGTCCAGCTTCTCTTTCAGCAGGCCATTGACCTGCTGCGGATTGGCGGTCCCTCGCGAGGCCTTCATGACTTGGCCGACAAAGTAGCCAATCATCTTGCCGCGTTTCTCGGGTTCGGCGTCGCAGTACTGCGCCACCTGAGCGGGGCTGTCGGCAATCACCTGGTCAATCATCGCTTCGATGGCGCCGGTGTCGGTGACCTGCTTCAACCCCTTTGCCTCGATGATGGCATCGGCGCTTGCGCCTTCACCGTGCCACAGTGCCTGGAAAACCTGTTTGGCGGCTTTGCCGTTAATGGTGTCGTCAAGTACCCGCTGGACCAGTTCACCCAGTTGGTTGGCGCTGACCGGGCTGTTGGCGATGCTGAGGTTTTCGCGGTTGAGCGCGCCGGACAGCTCACCCTGCACCCAGTTGGCGGCCTGTTTGGCGTCGCCACAGACGCGATGGACGGCCTCGAAATATTCGGCCATGTCGCGGCTGGCGGAAAGCACGGAGGCATCGTAGGCCGACAGCCCCAGCGCCTGCTGAAAGCGCTCGCGTTTTTCAGCAGGCAGCTCCGGTAGCTGGCTGCGCAGATGGTCCAGGTAGGCCTGGTCGAGTACCACCGGCAGAAGGTCGGGGCAGGGGAAGTAGCGGTAGTCGTTGGCTTCTTCCTTGGTGCGCATGCTGCGTGTCTCGTCGCGCTCAGGGTCGAACAGACGCGTCTCCTGGACGACCTTGCCGCCGTCCTCGATCAGTTCGATCTGCCGCTCGACTTCAAAGGCAATGGCCTTTTCCACAAAGCGGAAAGAGTTGACGTTCTTGATCTCGGCCCGGGTGCCGAAGGCTTCCTGCCCCTTGGGGCGCACCGAGACGTTGACGTCGCAGCGCATCGACCCCTCCGCCATGTTGCCGTCGGAAATGCCCAGATAGGTGACGATCGAGTGAATCGCCTTGAGGTAGGCGGCCGCCTCTTTGGCACTGCGCATATCCGGCTCGGAGACGATCTCCAGCAGCGGCGTGCCTGCACGATTCAGGTCAATGCCGGTCATGCCATGGAAGTCTTCGTGCAGCGACTTGCCCGCGTCCTCTTCCAGGTGGGCATGGTGGATGCGGATCTGCTTGGTGGTGTCGTCGTCCAGGGTAATCTCCACCTCGCCGTGGCCGACGATGGGGTGGTACATCTGACTGGTCTGATAACCCTTGGGCAGGTCCGGGTAGAAGTAGTTCTTGCGATCGAACACCGATACTTCAGCGATATCGGCATGCACGGCCAGACCAAACTGCACCGCCATGGCCACCGCCTGCTCGTTGAGTACCGGCAGCACACCCGGCAGGCCGAGGTCGACCGCGCAAGCCTGGCTGTTCGGCTCGGCGCCAAATGCTGTCGAGGCGCCAGAGAAAATCTTTGAGTGGGTGGCGAGCTGAACGTGGACTTCTAGCCCAATCACGGTTTCCCATTGCATTAGGCGCTCTCCTCGGCAAAATCAGGGCGTTGCAAGTGCCAATCGGTCGTTTGCTGGAACTGGTGGGCGACGTTCAACAGCTGGGCTTCGGCAAAGTGGGTGCCCAGTATCTGCAGGCCGATCGGACGGCCACCGGCGAAGCCGGCCGGTACGCTGATGCCGGGGATGCCCGCCAGGTTGACAGCAATCGTATAAATGTCCTGCAGGTACATGGATACCGGATCCTTCTTGGCGCCCAGATCAAAAGCCGGTGTCGGTGAGGCAGGGCCCATCAGGACGTCCACATCTTCAAAGGTATCCAGGAAGTCCTGGCGAATCAGACGGCGAACCTTCTGCGCCTTGGTATAATAGGCGTCAAAGAAGCCTTCCGACAGCGTGTGAGTACCGATCAGGATACGACGTTGTACCTCGTCGCCGAAGCCCTCGGCCCGCGAGCGCTTGTAGAGGTCGATCAGGTCGCTTGGGTCGTCGCAGCGGTGCCCAAAACGCACGCCGTCAAAGCGTGACAGGTTGGAGGAGGCTTCGGCAGGTGCAATGACGTAATACGCAGGGATGGCGTAATGCGTGTGAGGCAGGCTGACATCCCGCACGGTAGCGCCCAGCGACTCATAGACGCTAACCGCCTCACGCACGGCTTTTTCGACCTCAGGGTCGAGGCCTTCGCCGAAGTACTCTTTAGGGAGGCCGATTTTCAGCCCTGAAAGCGGCGCATTGAGCGTTTCCGCGTAGTCGGGCACCCCGCGGGCCACACTGGTGGAGTCGCGTACATCATGACCCGCCATGACGTTCAACAGGTGCGCGCAGTCTTCTGCGCTGCGTGCCATGGGACCCGCCTGGTCGAGGCTTGAGGCGTAGGCGATCATGCCGTAGCGGGAAACGCGTCCGTAGGTCGGTTTGAGGCCGGTAATCCCGCAGAACGCCGCTGGCTGACGAATCGAGCCGCCGGTATCGGTGCCCAGCGCTGCCGGCGTGAGCCCCGCGGCCACCGCCGCGGCGCTGCCGCCGGAGCTGCCACCGGGCACGGCGGTGAGGTCCCAGGGGTTTTTGACCGGTCCGTAGTAGCTGTTTTCGTTGGACGAGCCCATGGCAAACTCATCCATGTTGGTCTTGCCTAGGGTAACCGTGCCCGCTGTCTTGAGCTTTTCCACCACGGTGGCATCGTAAGGCGCGTCGAAATTATCCAGCATTCTGGAGCCGCAGCTGGTTTTGATGCCCTGGGTGCAAAAAATGTCCTTCAGTGCCAATGGCACGCCCGTCAACAGACTCGCCGTGCCTTTGGCGCGCGCCTGGTCGGCGGTGTCGGCCTGTTCCAGGGCCTGATCAGCGGTGACGGTAATAAAACTGTTCAGGATGGCACCGCTCTGCTGAATGCGTTGCAGGTAGTGTTCAGTTAACTCGCGGCTGGATAGTTCACCGCTGCCCAGCGCCTTGGCGAGTTGTGTCAGTGTCTTGTCGTGCATGACCTGAGAGCTCCGTTCGAAGCAAAAGATAAGGATGAAAAGACGGCTAATGCCTTGGTGATGCGTTATTCGACCACACGGGGCACCAGGTACAGACCGTTTTCAACCGCTGGGGCGCAGCGCTGGAAAGTGTCGCGCTGGTTGGTTTCGGTGACTTCGTCGGCGCGCAGGCGCTGGGTGGCATCGAGCGGATGGGCCAGGGGCGCAACGCCGTCGGTGTTGACGCCTTGCAGCTGGTCGACCATGTCCAGAATCCGGCTCAGGTCCTCTACGAAACCGCTGGCTTGGTCATCGCTGACGGCGATCCGGGCTAGATGAGCGGCCCGGCGCACATGAGAGTCTTCAAGCGCCATGATCGGAAATTCCTCGCGAAGGTGATGGAACATATCCCGCATTACGCGGTATACAGTCAGTTATTGTAATAACGTCTTGTATCGCAGATGTGTAAAATAGCCGCAAAATGTACCACATCTTGGCGCAAACGGGCAGTGTCTGGCGCGACTCGTGCTTGCTGCCAGGGGGTTGCGGTGATACCGTTTGCATCCGCACAGGGTTCCCAGTCTGCACTAGGTATCAACATCCATGTTCAAACGTCTGAGGGGGCTGTTTTCCAGCGATCTATCGATCGACCTGGGTACGGCCAACACACTGATTTACGTACGCGGTCGTGGCATTGTCCTTGATGAGCCATCCGTCGTTGCTATCCGTCAATCCGGTAATATGCGCAGCGTCGCGGCAGTAGGTGCCGACGCCAAGCGTATGCTGGGGCGTACGCCGGGTAATATCACGGCTATTCGCCCAATGAAAGACGGCGTCATCGCTGACTTTACCGTCACCGAACAAATGCTTCAGCACTTTATCCGCAAAGTGCATCAAAGCACCTTCATTACCCCCAGCCCGCGCGTGCTGGTCTGCATCCCCTATATGGCGACGCAGGTGGAGCGCCGCGCGATTCGCGAGTCCGCGGAAGGCGCTGGCGCTCGCCGTGTGGACCTGATCGAGGAGCCCATGGCGGCGGCGATTGGTGCCGGGCTGCCCGTGGAAGAAGCCCAGGGGTCAATGGTCGTGGATATCGGCGGCGGTACCACTGAAATTGCGATCATTTCGCTCAACGGTATTGTCTATTCCGAATCCATTCGCGTGGGTGGCGACCGCTTCGACGAAGCGATTATCGCCTACGTGCGTCGTCATTACGGCAGCCTGATTGGTGAAGCCACGGCTGAGCGTATCAAGGAAGAAATTGGTTGTGCTTATCCTGGCGGCGAGCTGCGCGAGATCGATGTGCGCGGGCGAAACCTGGCTGAAGGGATTCCGCGCAGCTTTACGCTCAATTCCCACGAAATTCTCGAAGCACTTCAGGAGACACTGGGCTCGATTGTCGCCGCGGTAAAAAATGCGCTTGAGCAATCACCCCCCGAACTGGCGTCTGATATTGCCGAGCGGGGACTGGTACTGACCGGTGGTGGCGCATTGCTGCGTGATATCGACAAGCTGATCGCTGAAGAAACCGGGCTGCCCGTGATCGTGGCGGAAGACCCGTTGACCTGTGTGGCCCGCGGTGGCGGCAAAGCGCTGGAAATGATCGATCAGCACACCTTTGAGTTGCTGTCGAGCGACTGATCGCAGCGGTTAATCGCGGGGGATTTGCCTATTAAACCGCTGTTTTCGCATGGTCCTTTACCGGGATATCGGCTGTTTTTCTGCGTGCTGGTTGCCAGTGCGCTGATGTTCGTCGACCAGCGTTTCACACGTATGGAAAGCGTGCGTGCCCAGATGTCAGTGGTGGTCGCCCCCATCCAGTGGGTGGTGGGCGTTCCCAGCCGGGTTCTGGATTGGGGGTCGCTGGCACTTTCAGACCAGCAAGCGCTCGTTGATGAAAATCAGCGCCTGCGTGAGCAAATTCTGACGCTGTCACACCGCGGGCAGCGAATGGCGAACCTCACCAGGGAAAACGCTGAACTACGGCGTTTGCTTGGCGCTGCCCAGCAGCGCGATATCCCCTTTATGACCGCGGAGCTGCTGTCCCTCGACAATGACCCCTTCAGTCATCAGATGGTGGTGGATCGGGGGCATCGCCACGGTGCCTATGTGGGCCAGCCGGTCATCGATGCCACCGGGCTAGTCGGTCAGGTAACAGCGGTTTCGACCTACTCCAGCCGTGTGCTGCTGGTAGCCGATGCCAGCCATGCCCTGCCGGTGCAGGTCAATCGCAATGGTTTGCGCTTCATTGTCCAGGGGACGGGGCGCTATGATCATGTGAAAGTGTTGCATGTGCCGAACACGGCGGATATCCGCGAAGGTGATCTGTTGACAACGTCTGGCTTGGCAGGGCGATTTCCACCTGGCTATCCCGTTGCGCGTGTCACCAAGGTCGAGCATGACCCGGGGCAGCCGTTTGCTCAGGTCACCGCGGAGCCGATGGCTCAGCTGAAACGCTCACGCCATTTTCTGCTTCTTTCCCCGCCGCCCCAAATACCAGATGATGAGCAACACTGGGACGACTCCCTGCGGGTCTCGGTCGATGCGTTACGCAGTGCGCGTCAGGTGGCCAACCCTGACGGTGAATCATCTACCCAGGAGGTGCCCTGATGCCCCGCGTTCCGGTCACGCCTTTGGTGGTGGTGTGGTTGACCTTGCTGATGGCGCTGTGTCTGCAGGTGATGCCTCTAGGTGATGAGTGGCAGGTATTCCGGCCCCAGTGGCTGGGGTTGATGATGATCTATTGGTGTATGCGCGAGCCCGATCAAGTGGGAGTTTTCCACGGCTTTGTGCTGGGTATTCTGCTGGATTTGATCGAGGGAACGCCTTTGGGCCATCACGCCATCATGTTCTCCCTGCTGGCATTCTTGTGCGCGCTGGTCTATGCCCGTTTTCGTGCCTACTCACTGCTCCAGCAGGCGTTGCTGGTGCTAGTGCTACTTGGGCTGGTACAGCTGGTCGACCAGTGGCTGCGTAGCCTGGTGGGAGATTTTTCCATTCATCTGGCGTTCTTGACCTCGTCGCTGGTCAGCGCCGTGCTATGGCCTTGGCTTGCGACGATGTTTGCCGCACTACAGCGTCGTTCTGCCGGTAGCTGATCGCACGGCGCCGTCCTGAGTCACCGATGTGGAGCCGATATGTTGGAACCAGAGCTGGTCTTGTGTCTGGCGTCTGCCTCGCCACGCCGCCAGGCGTTGCTCGCATCGATTGGCGTTTCAGTCCAGGTTGAGCCCTGCAACATTGACGAAACCCCCTTGCCTGGCGAGCCCGCCGAGCGTTATGTCGTCCGTTTGGCTCAGGCCAAGGCCCAAGCGGCGATGCCCTTGACCGCGCTGCCGACACTGGGCTCGGATACGGCGGTCGTGGTGGATGGACAGATTTTAGGCAAACCCGACGATAAGTCCCACGCTGCGAGCATGCTGCGGCGTCTCTCGGGGCGGCAGCATGACGTATTGACAGGGGTCGCGGTGACGGGTCCCAAGGGGGTCTTGACGTGCTGCGTGACAACCCGCGTGACGCTGCGCGATATCAGCAACGCAGAGATAGCGGCCTACTGGAAAACGGCTGAGCCATGCGACAAGGCGGGCGGTTATGCCATCCAGGGCATGGCGTCGGTATTCGTGGCAGGCATTGAGGGCAGCCACTCGGCAGTGGTGGGGCTGCCACTTTTTGAAACAGCGTGCTTGCTGCGTCGTCAGGGGGTACCGTTATGGAATGGACATTTACCCGCGTAAACCCACAAGGATTTTTGCATGAGCGGTGAGGTTCTGATTAATCTGACGCCGATGGAGACCCGCGTGGCGCTGGTCGAAAACGGCGTGCTGCAAGAGGCGCTCATCGAGCGTTCCCGTCGGCGCGGTATTGTCGGCAATATCTACAAAGGCAAGATCGTACGTGTACTGCCTGGAATGCAGGCTGCCTTTGTTGATATTGGCCTCGAACGTGCCGCCTTTATCCATGCCCAGGAAGTGATGCCCCCGGGCACCTCCGTTGACGAGCAGCAGACCATTGGTCAGTTGCTGCATGAAGGCCAGGCGCTGGTCGTGCAGGTCACCAAGGACCCGATTGGTAGCAAAGGTGCGCGGTTGACCACGCATCTTTCGGTTCCCTCCCGTTACCTGGTCTACATGCCCGATTCGCCTCACCATGGCGTTTCCCAGCGTATTGAAGACGAGCGTGAGCGTGAGCGGCTGAAGGCGTTGCTGGATAACAGTATCGGCGAGCAAACGCTGGAGGTAAGCGGCGGCTTTATCGTGCGTACCGCCGCTGAAGGCGTGGGCGATGAAGAGCTTATCGGCGATATGCATTTTCTGCTTCGCCTATGGCGCAAGGTCAGTGAGCGTAAAATTTCAGCGGCGCCCGCAACGGTCATCTACGATGATCTGCCTCTGTTCATGCGCACCTTGCGTGATGTCATGCGCGACGATATCGAAAAGATCCGCATCGACTCCCGGGAAAACTTTGTCAGGCTGATTGAGTTTGCCGAGGAGTTCATGCCCGACGCCGTGGACCGTATCGAGTATTATCCCGGTGAGCGACCCATTTTTGACCTGTACAGCGTCGAAGACGAGATCCAGAAAGCGCTGGGCCGCAAGGTACAATTGAAGTCGGGTGGCTATCTGGTGATTGATCCCACCGAGGCAATGACCACCATTGACGTCAACACCGGCGGCTATGTCGGCCATCGCAATCTGGAAGAAACCATCTTCAAGACCAACCTGGAGGCGGCGACGTCGATCGCCCGGCAACTGCGCCTGCGTAACCTGGGCGGCATCATCATTATCGACTTTATCGATATGGAAGATGCCGAACACCAGCGCCAGGTACTGCGTGTGCTGGAAAAGGCCCTGGAACGTGACCATGCCAAGACAAAATGCACCGGTGTCACTGAACTTGGCCTGGTGCAGTTGACCCGCAAGCGGACCCGGGAAAGCCTGGAGCAAACCCTGTGCGAAGCATGCCCTACCTGCAGTGGTAGAGGCACCCTCAAAACCCCCGAGACCGTGTGCTACGAGATTTTTCGCGAGATTCTTCGTGAAGAGCGGGCCTACAGTGCCGAGACGTACATGGTGTTGGCTTCCCAGCCGGTCGTTGATCGCCTGTTGGATGAAGAGTCCGCTGCGGTTGCAGATCTGGAAACTTTTATCAACAAGACGATACGTTTTCAGGTAGAACAGCACTATTCTCAAGAGCAGTACGATATTGTGTTGATGTAATCCATGACGACTCGCCCGGTGGTGCATACTGCATTGAGAATCGCCGCGTGGTGGCTCGGCGCGCTGGCGATCATTCTGCTGTTAGTGCGCCTGGCGATGAGCCAGGCGGATGCCCTGACGCCTCGTATAGAGGCATTCCTGGAATCCCAGGTGGGTGTGCCGGTTCACATTGAGCGGCTAACGCTTGCCCTTCAGCGCAATGATATCGAACTCATGGTGGGCGATGTCAGCGCACAAACGCCTAACGGCTACCCCCTTTTCAAGCTGGCCCACGCCACTCTGCGGCTGGACGTGTGGGCGTCGCTTAAAGCACGCGCGCCTATTTTCAACGACGCCGATATTCGCGGCACCGAATTCCACCTGTATCGACTCTTCAGTGATCGATGGGAGTGGCCAGCGCCCGCCAAACTGCCAGTGGTGGAAGAACAGCCTGATATCAATCTAACCGCGCTCGATCGTTGGGTGGGGATCTTGCTCCGCCAACGGTTAAGCGTGGAAGATACCCGTCTGGTGCTGCACGGTGAGGATAATACGGTTGATTTGCATGCGCCGACCCTGTTGCTGGGGGGCGACGAACAGCACACCCAGCTTGAAGGCAGTATCAATATTATTGATCAGTCAGACGGTGAGCCTTCAAGTCCATTGCCGGTGGCGTTTCTGCAGGCGGAGGTTTCTCCGGGGGAAGACGGATATCGAGACTTCTCGGCGGCGTTGAACGTGGATGTTCAGCTTGACAATTTGGCTCTGCTGGCGGATGTCATACGACCCGAGTATGTCCCCCAGGTTACCCAGGCGGGGGGGGACGCGCGTCTTTGGGGGCAATGGTACAAAGGCCAACTGGACCGGGCGCGTATCGGGGTGGATATACCCCAGTTGACGCTGCGCCACGACGTACAGCGGGCAATATTACGAAATGTAGAAGCCTTGGGCCAGTGGCAGCGCGACGGCAAGGGTGGCGAAGCCTGGGTAAGTGGTGACGCTGAGAATGTCGAGTGGGCAAAGCCTTCGGGGGTCAGTGAAGGCCCCGCGCTGCCAAGGCATTGGTACCTGACCCACCAGCCCAGTGATTGGGAGCTGCGCACCAGTGCCTTTGAGCTGGCGTCACTCGCCGCATGGCGCGACTATGTGCCGATGCCGGAATCGGTGACCCGGGTGTTGCAAACGCTTGCGCCGCGTGGCCAGGTAGAAGGGTTTCGGATCGGTCAGAAGGAAGGTGAATGGGGCGTTGATGCGGCCATCAGCAGTCTCGAAGTACTGCCCTGGGAACAGGCACCCGGCGGAGGCCCCTTGGATGCCTGGGTGCAGGCGCGTGATTTCAGGGGGCGCGTTCAATTTGCTAACCGTCGCGAAAGTACGCTTTATTTTCCAGAACTCTTTGATGCCCCCATGCAGTTACGGCATGCCTCAGGCCAGGTGGAATGGGTTTACGATGGCCCGCGTGCCTTGGTCAGCGGGCGCGATATCGCGCTTGATTGGGAGGGGGCGAGCGTCACCGGTGGCTTTGGATTAGTCACCGATGCTGATCGTGGGCACTTCGGCCTGGACATTGATTTTAAGGATGTCGATGCCCTGGAGAACCCGCTCGCGCAGTGGGTGCCAATGAAGGCACTAGCGCCGGAATTGCGCGACTGGTTGGGTAGCGGAGTGGGTGGCTATGTCACGCAAGGCGCGTTAAAGCTCAGCCAGCCTTTGGGCGATGACGTCAGCGACGATGCGTTAACCTCCACCCTTGAACTGACGTTGCGTGATGGGTACCTGCCCATTGCGCCTGACTGGCCGCAGATCGAGGACTTAGCCGGTCGCCTGAAGTGGCAAAACGGGCGTCTTCTGGCTGAGGTTGAGCGTGGGCAAACGCAAGGCGTCATGCTTAGCAATGGCGAAGTGCGGTTGCAGGATGAGGCGCTGAACCTGTCGGGGCAGTGGCAGGCAAGCGGGCAAGACGCGCTGGCGTTCTTGTCGGCGATGCCCGATATCGATACACCTGAGATTAACGCATTGGCGCTTCAGGGCGATATTGATGGAGACGTGGCGCTTGCCATGTCGCTGGATAAGGAAGACGACTTCACTCTTGAAGTCAACGCCGAACCCAGAGGCATGCAGATAGGCTATGGTGAGCTTGCGGAGCGCATCGAGTCGCTGCAGGGCCGGATTACCTGGCAGCAACAGGGCGAGCAAGGCGTACTGGTTGGCCAATTGAACGGGCGGCTATTGAATGGCGCGATTCAAGCAGCGATTGATACCCGGAAAGACAGCGTCGCCCTTCAGGGGGATGCGTCGGCCCGCGGGTTGCTGGGGCTGGCAGGGCTGAGCCCTGAAGTGGCGAGCTCGCTTGCCGAAGGGCGGTCATCCTGGCGGGGGCAGCTAACCCTGTCGCCCACCCCCCAGTTGGCGTTGGAAAGTAACTGGCAAGGCATGGCCATCAAGCTGCCTGCTCCCTTTGCCAAGAGTGCCCAGCAGGCATGGCCCTGGACACTGACGGCTGACCTTGAGCCGTTACGTATCCAGAGTCGCTTGGCGGATATTGCCGATTTACATATCCAGTCTACCGGCGGTCAGCTCGCAGGCAGCGTACGCCTGGATCGGGCTTCTCGCCGCACGTCGGACTGGCGGCAGACGCCAGGCTGGCAACTGACTGCCGAGCTCGAACGGCTGGATATCGCCGCTTGGCAGCGGGCATTATCTCCCCTCATTCAGGGCAGCGGCGCGGCAGACGCTGACGATACGTCAATGGCAACGCTCCCGCCGCTTTCGCTGAATATCGCCACGCCCTGCGTGGTTTATAAGCAGGCTTGCCTGGCTGGGGGGACTGCCGAGGGTAGCCTGCGCGACAGCAAGCTGTCGCTGATGCTTGATAGCGATGTGGTAAGAGGGCGTGTTGAGTACCGCCCCACTGGGCCGACACCATTGGATATTGCGCTCACTCAGCTGTCCCTGGGCCCCATTGTGGAGGCGGTGGCGAGGGATGGTCGGGAGCAGCCAACGGCGCCTATGCCGTCTTCCTGGACCGAGTCAGTTCAGACAACGACGCCAGATGCATCGACCCCGATGGCCTTGCCCGAGTGGCTGGCGGATGTTCCCGATGGCCGTTTGCGGCTGTCCGAGATGTTGCTCGACGGCAAGCGAATGGGCCCTTTAACGGCGTTCTGGCATGCCGATGGTAACGGCTTTTCGCTGGAGCCCGTCGGCTTGACGCTGGGGCAGCTCACCGCCGCCGGTTCGCTGCATTGGGAAGGGGGGAGCGCCACCAGTCGGACGCGTACGGACGTGTCGATCAAGGGTGGCAATGTCGCCACCGCGCTTGAACGCCTTGACCAGCCGGTGGCCATGCGCAGTCGCAGTACCCGGGTGGATGCGACGCTTGCCTGGCCCGGCGCCCCATGGCAGCTGGATCTCGCCAAGGCCGGGGGAGAGATGACCACCGACATCCGCGATGGTCGTTTTCTTACCCTGGAATCGGCACCGGCACGCCTGGTGGGGCTGCTAAGCTTTGACAATATCCTGCGGCGTTTGCGGCTGGACTTTTCCGACGTAACAGGTCAAGGCACGGCATTCGATCGTGTCCACGGGGCTGCCGATATCGCCAATGGCCAACTCATGCTGCGAGGCCCATTGCAAATACAGGCGCCCGCCGCCACCTTATCACTTAGTGGCGACGTTGATTTGGTGAACCGCGAACTTGATCAACGCCTTGGCGTCACATTACCGTTAAGCCAAAGCCTGCCCATGGCAGCGCTCGCCATCGGAGCGCCCGTGGTGGGCGGCGCACTGTTTTTAGCCGACCAACTATTCGGCGACGCCTTGGATCAGGTGACCACGATTTATTACCGTGTGGAGGGGCCATGGGCCTCGCCGCAAGTGACTTTAGAAGGCTCTCGATGACCGCACACACTAACGATTTACAAACCGCCGTTTCGATTTTGCTCACCCCGGGCGGGCTGACCCTTGACGCCCTGGACAGCGGCCTGGGTTACGCCATGGGAGCCGGTATCGACTATGCTGATCTTTACTTTCAGCGCTCATGGGAAGAAGGCTGGATACTGGAAGATGGTGAGGTTAAAGAGGCAAGTTACAACATTGATGGCGGCGTCGGCGTACGCGCCCTGGCCGGCGAGAAAACCGGCTTTGCCTACTCCAACCAGATCACCGCCGATGCACTGATGGATACCGGAAAAACGGCAGCCGGTATCGTGCGCAGTGGCAAGCAACTGACCGGACAGGCCGTCAACCCGGTGACGGCAGCGTCCTACTACGCGGGCATCGACCCGCTCACCGGGCTGAGCGCCGACGAAAAAGTCGCCATGCTGAAAGACGCTGACCGTATCGCCCGCGCGGCCGACCCCAGCGTCACCCAGGTGAGCGCGTCGCTTTCCGGTACCTATGAGGTGGTACTGGTACGTGCCAGTGACGGCACGCTGGCGACGGATATTCGCCCCTTGGTGCGCTTCAATGTCAGCGTGATTGCCGTCAAGAACGGCCGTCGCGAGCGTGGCAGTGCCGGTGGCGGCGGGCGTTATTCGATGTCGCGGCTGCGCGATGAACAGGTCTCGGAGCGCTATGCCAAAGAGGCGGTGCGCCAGGCGCTGGTCAATCTCGAAGCGGTGGATGCGCCCGCGGGTCAAATGCCCGTGGTGTTGGGGGCCGGCTGGCCGGGCATTCTGCTTCATGAAGCCGTAGGACACGGTCTGGAGGGAGATTTCAACCGCAAGGGAAGTTCAGCCTTTGCGGGCCGGATGGGGCAACGTGTCGCATCAAAGGGTGTCACCGTGGTGGACGATGCCACCTTGAGCGACGGTCGCGGTTCGCTCAGCGTCGATGATGAGGGCACGCCAGGGCAGTACACCTCGTTGATTGAAGACGGCGTGCTGACCGGCTATATGCAAGACAAGCTCAATGCCCGCCTGATGGGGATGGCGCCCACCGGCAACGCCCGGCGCGAGTCGTTTGCCCATTTGCCGATGCCGCGCATGACCAACACCGTCATGCTCGCCGGGCAGGATGAGCCAGACGACATTATCAAGAGCGTCAAGCGGGGTATTTACGCCGTGAGTTTTGGCGGTGGCCAGGTCGACATCACCTCCGGCAAGTTCGTGTTCTCCGCCAGCGAAGCCTATCTGATTGAAGATGGCCGCGTGACGGCGCCGGTGAAGGGCGCGACGCTGATCGGTAACGGCCCTGACGCCATGAGCCGTGTCTCGATGATCGGCCATGACATGGCGCTGGATACCGGCATTGGCGTCTGCGGCAAAGAAGGCCAGGGCGTGCCGGTGGGGGTTGGTCAGCCGACGTTGAAAGTTGACGAGCTGACCGTCGGCGGCACGCAGTCTTGAAAAAATTAAAGCTCAGCGGTATTGCGTAAAAACTTGAAAAGCTTGCGAGCGCTGGTGGGCGGCTTGTCTTGATCACGCTCGCGCCTGGCGTTGCGAATCAACTGGCGAAGGGTTTGAAGGTCGGTGTCCGGGTGCTCGTTGAGCCACTGCTCAACGGCCGGGTCGCCTTCATCGATTAGCCGGTCACGCCATTTTTCAAGTCGATGAAACGCATGGTCGCGCTGCTGCTTTTCTTGTTCGATGTTGTCGAACACGGCCTGAATGGCGGCAAGGTCTTCCTTGCGAATTAATTTGCCGACGTACTGCATATGCCGCCGACGCCCTTCATGGGAACGAATGCGAGCGGTCTCGTCGATGGCACGCAGCATGTCATCGGATAGCGGGAAACGCGCCCGCTCGGCGGGCTGCATGGCAATCAGTGTTTCCCCCAATGCCTGAAGCGCATGCATTTCGCGCTTCAACTGGGACTTGCTGGGGCGCTCTGCCATGTCGTCGTCTAGGGGCTCGGGGCGTTGTTTAGGCATCGTAGGTTCTCATCAACAGAATTCGTGGCCTTATTATATCAGGCTGCGATGCTCAATATGGATCTACCGACAATGTCGGTGGTTAAGGAGATTGTATGGCTCAAGCGTTCGACGCATCAGCCCAACAGGCACTGCTCATCCAGCGTGCTGAAAGTGCCCTGGCGATGGCTAAACGGATGGGGGCAGATGCCGCTGAGGTCGGGGCAAGTGTCGATCAGGGAATTGGCGTCAGTGTCCGCCAGGGCGAAGTGGAAACCGTCGAGCTTTCCCGTGATCAGGGCATTGCCATCACCGTGTATGTGGGACAGCGCAAGGGTAGCGCGTCGTCCACGGATGCCAGCGAGGCATCGCTTCTGGCAACCGTGGAAAAGGCCCTGTCGATTGCTCGCTATACGGGTGAGGACCCGTCGGCAGGTCTTGCCGATGCGGCGCTTATGGCGACCGATATCCCGGATTTGAAAGTCCATCACCCCTGGGCGTTAACCACCGACCGGGCCATCGAGCTGGCGCTGAGCTGTGAGCAAGCGGGCCGCGAAGTGACAGGCATCACTCAGTCGGATGGTGCTTCGCTATCGAGCGGTGAAGGCGTGCGCGTTTACGCCAACAGCCATGGCTTCGTTGGCACCCAAAAAGGGAGTCGGCATTCACTTTCCTGCGTGTTGATTGCTGAAGACGAGCAAGGCATGCAGCGTGATATGGACTATACCTCGGCGCGCAACCCTGACGATTTATCCGACCCGGCCGCCGTGGGGCGCGAGGCGGCCAGGCGTACCCTGCGTCGCTTGGGGGCCAGGCGTCCACCAACGGGCGCTTATCCGGTGCTGTTCGATCCAAGTCTGGCAAGTGGCTTGGTGGGCCATCTGATGGGCGCGCTGGCAGGCGGCGCGCTATACCGTCAGGCGTCGTTTCTGTGTGACCGACTCAATACGCCGCTGTTTCCCGATTGGTTTAGCCTTGAAGAACGACCGATGGAGATTGGTGCGACGGCAAGCTCTCCCTTTGATGGGGAAGGGGTTCAAACGCGCAACAACCGCTTTATCGAAAACGGCCAGATAGCGAGCTATATGCTGTCATCCTACAGCGCACGGCGTTTGGGAATGAATACCACGGGTAACGCCGGGGGCGCACGCAATCTGCGCATTACCGCGCCGTTATCCAGCCCGGCCGCCCTGTTCGAGCAAATGGGCACAGGTGTCTGGGTGACCGAGCTGATGGGGCAGGGCATTAACGGTGTCACGGGCGACTATTCCCGCGGTGCAGCCGGTTTCTGGGTCGAAAACGGGGTGGTGCAATACCCTATCGAAGAGTTCACCATCGCGGGTAACCTGGAACGCATGTTCGGTGCGCTTACGGGCGTGGGTGATGACATCGACCGCCGCGGCAGTATCCATTCCGGTAGCTGGCTGATTGATGGCATGACCATCGCCGGCAACTAGCCGAGCGTTGCAGACTGGGTTTTATTTGTCTTCGTCAAAGCGGGCGTCGAACAGCGATTGAATGGCATCCAGGGCCTGTTCGGCGTCATCGCCTTCTGCTTTGATGCATAACTCCGTGCCACAGGGGGCTGCGAGCATCAGCAGCGCCATGATATTGGCGGCATCGGCTTCCTGGTGCTGTTTGTAAACGCGGACATTGGCGTCAAATTGCTGACTGCATTGTACAAGCTTTGTGGCGGCCCGCGCGTGAAGGCCGCGTTGGTTAGTGAGGGTAAGTCTACGTTCTGGCACCCTGGTTCCTTTTGGCTATGAGGGTCTTCGCGATAGATGATGGTCTGGTCAACGTGGCTCGAACTAAAGCGGTGCGTTGACCGTGTATTGCAAGCCCAGCTCGCGGTGGCGTAATTGTACTTCACCCATCAGATTGGCGATGCGTTGCGCCAGTTGTTCAGCGATGTAAACCGAGCGGTGCTGACCGCCGGTACAGCCAATCGCAACCGTCATGTAGCTGCGCTGGCTGTGCTGATAGGCTGGCAGCCAGCGTTCAAGCCAGGCCTCGATATCGCGGGTCATGTCATCGACCAGTGGGTAACTGGACAAAAACGCAATGATGTCAGCGTCGCGGCCAGTGGAGCCCCGTAACGCCGGATCCCAGTAGGGATTGGGCAGGCAGCGGACATCAAAGACAATATCCGCATCCAGCGGAACGCCGCGCTTATAGCCGAAGGACTCGAAAGTCAGCGTTAGCTGGTCACGCCGCTGATGGGCGACCTGATCAGTGATGCGGCGACGAAGGTCATGCACCGAAAGCCGGGTCGTGTCGATGGTCAAATCGGCCAGGTCGCGAATCTCGTGCAGCGTTTGCTCTTCTTTGTCGATGGCTTCTTCTAGCGTGAGGCTGCTGTTGCGGGTTAACGGGTGCCGTCTGCGAGTAGCTGAATAGCGTTCCAGCAAAATGCGTGCGTCGGTGGTGAGATACACGATCTGGCACTTGATGGTCCGCTGCCGAAGCTCTTTGAGCAGTTCGGGAAGTTTGGCAAGTGCGCCTGGCAGGTTGCGTGCGTCAATACTGACAGCCAAGTGGGTGCGATCGCCCTGATCGCGCAACTCCTCCACCAGGGAATCCAGCAGCATGGCGGGCAGGTTATCAATAGCGTAATAACCCAGATCTTCCAGCGCCTGTAAAGCTATCGATTTGCCTGACCCCGATCGGCCACTAATAATGACGAGTTGCATGAAGGCTCTCTTGCTTGCGGTCAAGCGACTTGGACAAGCGACCCGGGATTAGGACGGTCCATTAAGCGCCTCGCCTATTTAAAGGCTGGCAGCCTGTTCGCGTATCTTGGCGGAGATGAGGTCCAGCAATTCACGTTGACTACCCGACTTGCGTAGCTGCTGGCGCGTGTCGGCATCATTCATGATGGAGGCAACTTGGCCCAGCAGTGCCAGGTGCGTGTCGTCGGCTTCTTCTGGCACGAGCAGAACAAACACCAGGTCAACCGGGTCTCCGTCAATGGCGTCGAAGTCGACCGCTTCATTGAGTTTGAGAAAGCCGGCGATGGGCGAATCACAATGCGGACTTCGCGCATGGGGAATCGCCACGCCGTTACCAATCCCCGTACTGCCGAGGCGTTCACGGCCAATCAGACGGCTGAACACCTCCTGGCTGTCGAGGCTGGGAATGTTTTGGGCGATAAAGGTGCTGAAAAACTCCAGCACCCGTTTTTTGCTGCCCCCGGGCACATCGTAGAGAACGCGTTCCGGGGGGAGGATTGTGGCCAACGTCATTGAATTAACGCACACCTGCGCCCTGGGCGCGGGCTTGTGCTTTTTCCTTATGCTTAACGAGTTGTCGATCGATCTTGTCCGCCAGGGCGTCAATGGCGGCGTACATATCGTTATCAAGGGCCTCGGCATGCAAGTCAGCGCCTGCAGCGTGCAGCGTACAGGCGGCCTGTTGACGCTCTTTTTCGACCGAGAGCGTTACCTGTACGGTGGTGATGTTGTCGTAATGGCGCTCAACGCGTTCCAACTTTTCGTTGACATAGTCACGCAAGGCGTCAGTCAGTTCTACATGATGACCGGTGATATTGACTTGCATTGACGTACTCCTTATCCGTCGGACTGTTCTTCGATTGTAACCCTTTTTGGCGTTAAGCAAAGCCCTTGTAGTGAGTTTCCATTTGCCTAACGTAAGCGGCGGCGTTCGCTGGACGAAGGAATGCCCATGCCTTCGCGATATTTGGCGACCGTGCGTCGGGCCACGTGGATACCGGCTTCCTCCAGCAGGGTGACCAGACGGCTATCCGACAAGGGTTTGCCGGGGGGTTCTTCCTGGATCAGTTTTTTGAGGCGTGCGCGAATGGCCGTACTGGAGTGGCTGTCGCCGTCCTGGCTACTGATCTGGCTGGAAAAGAAGTATTTAAGTTCGAAAATGCCCCGCGGTGTATGGATGAACTTCTGGGTGGTGACACGAGAAATGGTCGATTCGTGCATCTCCACCGCATCGGCAATATCGGCCAGGATAAGCGGTTTCATGGCTTCTTCGCCGTGTTCGAGAAAGCCGATCTGGCGGGTAATGATTTCCCGCCCAACGCGTAGCAGGGTGTCGTTGCGGCTGGAGAGGCTTTTGATCAGCCAGCGGGCTTCCTGCAAGTGATCCTTGAGAAATTGGTTATCCTGGCTTTTGTCGGCGCGCTTGATCAGGCTGGCGTAGTCGGGTTGAATCCTGAGTTTGGGCAAGGCCTCGGGGTTGAGTTCGAGGTGCCAGCCTTCGTTATCGTGGTGAACCACCAGGTCGGGAATCACGTAACTATCGTCAGTGGCGCTGTAAACGCTGCCGGGGCGCGGGTCCAGGCTTCTGATCAGTTGGATGACGTCATCGAGCTGTGCATCGTCCAGACCGAGTCGCCGCTTGAGGAGGCGCTGATCGTTCTTGCCCAGGGCTTCCAGGAACTGGCGGACCAGCCGCCGGGCAGGCATCAGCAGCGGGGTGTCGTCGGGCAGGGCGGCGAGCTGAAGCATCAGGCATTCGCGAAGATCGCGGGCGAAGATGCCGGTGGGCTCGAACTGTTGCAGCCGCAGCAGAATGGTTTCGACCTCGCGCTGGCTGAGGCCTTCCACGCCCTGATCTCGCAGTCCTTCACGGATGTCGTTAAGGGGTTGGGTGAGATAGCCGTTAGCATCCAGCGCATCAATCAGGCTTTCGGCTACTAACTGTTCGCGTTGGCTCAAATCGGTCATGGCGAGTTGCCAGAGGAGATGGCCATGAAGGCTTTGCCCGGCTGCCTGGCGCTCGAAGTCAGGCCCGTCGCTGCTTGTGCTGCCGCTGCCAGCCGTATCCTGATAGGTATCTGACCAGTCGCTGTCGACGGACAGCTCCTTGGGAATGCTATCTGCCCACTCGCTTTCTTCCGGCTCGCTGGCGGCTTGTTCGCTTTCGCTGAACTCGTCTTCCTGCTCGAGCATGGGGTTGGCATCGAGCGCTTGCTGAATTTCCTGGCGTAAATCGAGCGTTGATAGCTGTAGCAGGGCAATCGCCTGCTGCAGCTGAGGTGTCATGGTGAGCTGGGTGCCGATCCGCAGTTGAAGAGAAGCTTTCATGACCATCTGAGAACCACTCGTTTATCGGAAAGCATCCACCCTAGTGCGAGTTGTGATCGGGTGCAAGTGCAATAAGTATGCCATTGGCAATAAATATGCCATTAAGGGCTTTAGAGACGAAAATCAGCACCTAGGTAAACGTCACGTACCTCCTGATTGTCAAGAATAGCGTCCGGCGAACCGCTGGCGATGATATGCCCGTCGCCAACGATGTAGGCCACGTCGCAGATATCCAGTGTTTCACGCACATTGTGGTCGGTAATCAAGACGCCAATGTCGCGGTCTTTCAAGGCGCGGATGATCGACTTGATGTCGCCCACGGAGATGGGGTCTACACCCGCGAAAGGTTCATCAAGCAGAATGAACGCAGGTTCGGTGGCGAGGGACCTTGCGATCTCGACGCGCCGCCGTTCGCCCCCGGAAAGGCTCATGCCCATATTGTCGCGGATATGGGTGATATGAAACTCTTCCAGGAGTGTTTCCAGGCGTGCTTCGCGTCCGGCGCGGTCCAGGTCGTTACGGGTTTGCAAAATGGCCATGATGTTGTCGGCGACGGAAAGCTTGCGGAAGATCGACGCCTCCTGGGGCAAATAGCCAATGCCTGCCTTGGCGCGCTCGTGCATGGGCGCTCGGGAAAGGTCGAGGTGATCAATCCCAACGCTGCCTGCATCTGCCTTGACCAGGCCGACAATCATGTAGAATGACGTGGTCTTGCCAGCGCCATTGGGGCCGAGCAGGCCGACGATGCTGCCCTGTGAGATATCCAGGTTGATGTCTTTCACCACGCGCCGGCGTTTGTAGCTTTTTGCCAAGTGACGGGCGTATAGCGTTCGTGTTGCGCTGTTGTCGGCAACGGCCATCTGGCTCTCCTTAACCTTCGGGTTGCAGCGTCATGCGAATGCGCTGCGACTCTTGATTGTCGACATCGGAACGCGCCTTGACGACCTCTTGGTCGATGAAATATTCCAGGCGTCCCCCGGTAAAGCGGTCGCCTTGCTGGATGATTTCCGCCTGATCAATCAACTCGACCCGGCGCTCGGCGACATGGTAGATCACCCGCCGACCCCAGCCTTCCATCGGGCCATCCTGATCCTCGGGCTGGCGCCGCAGATAGGCCCGTTCGCCCAGCGCTGTGGCCCGGGAGAGCTCGCCTTCCTCGTTACGCTGGATTTCCACTTCGTCGCCTCTTATCAGCATGTTGCCTTGGCGAATTTCGACGTCGCCGGTGTAGACCGCTGTACCGGCGCGCTGATCCAGGTCGAGCTGGTCGGCGACGACTTCAACCGGCTGCTGGTGGTTATCCGCCGTCGCATAAAAAGGCACTAGGCAGGCAGCCGCCATCGCCGTGTAGATAAACGCTTTCATGTTTCATTCCTGTCCGGGTTGCGTCTCCGGAGGGTGGTGGCCTTGAACGTCACCTTCAAGCCGCACTTCCTCCTCGTTGAGCCATGCATCCATACGCCGTGCTGTCATGCGCTGGGGTGGTTGCTGGAGCAGCACATGAGTGTCACTCCACGCATGGGCGGTTTTCCCCTCATAGTGCAGAACGTCCGTGTCAAGCTGCCAGCCTTCTTCAGGGGCGATCAATCTTGCGTCGCCCGAAAGCGTCAGCTCCTGAGAACGGGTATTAAGCGTACCTATCTCTGACGTGGCGTTCCAGACGCGCCGCTCGCTGTCATAAAGCGTGGCATGCGGGGTCTCGGCGAGTGTCGAGGCGGATTGGGGAGTATGCACCAGGCGAGGCGTGGTTAATCCCTGCTGAATATTCCCCTGCTCATCAAACAGCGTCAGTTCGGCATCGTGAAGGACGTGGCCTGGCTCCTCGGCACGGGCGTCCGGGTCTGTCGGGACGGTTTGAAGGCCGCCCGGGTCCAGCCATACCAGCAAGCCGCCCAGAGCCAGCACGATAAGTGCCAGTCCCAGACGCGTAGGCCATGTCTTTAGCATAGTGCCTCAGCCGTGTAGATAAGTATCGACAACCGCGCCCCAGTGACCCTGAGCATCAAGCAACGTATCACATATTTCGCGGACAGCACCGTGCCCCCCCAGGCGTTCGGTGACCCAGTCAGCGTGGGTGTGCATGTAGTCAGGGGCGTTGGGTACCGTGATGCCGACGCCTGAGCGTTTGATGCTGGCCAGGTCGGGCAGGTCGTCACCACAATAGGCAACTTGAGACAAATCAAGCTCCAGGCGCTGGCAAAGGCCGCGAAGGGCGGCCAGTTTGTCCTCGCAGCCCTGATAAACGTGGGGAATGCCCAGTGCGGCGGCGCGCTGGCTGACCATGGGGGAGTCGCGGCCGGTGATCAAGGCGACCGAGATGCCTGCGCGTTTCAACAGCTTGAGCCCATGGCCGTCCTGGGTATGAAATGCTTTGATTTCGACACCGTCGGCTTGAAAGTAAAGCCGACCGTCGGTGAGAACACCATCGACATCAAGGGCAAATAAGCGAATGCGACGTAGTCGGTCGAGTAGGTCAGCAGAAAGGGACATTGGGTCTCCGGTCGATTGAAGTTAAATAACGCCGCTGGCAAGCAGGTCATGCATATGCAGCGCGCCTATCGGGCGCTGGTGTTCGTCCACCACTGCCAGCGCGGTAATGCGATTGTCTTCCATGATGCGAACGGCTTCCGCCGCGAGAAGGTCGGGAGATATGCGTTTGCCAGGTCGGGTCATGACGTCATCTACCCGTACATCTCGCAGGTCGTGGAAATTATCCAGGGTGCGGCGCAGGTCGCCATCCGTGTATACGCCGACCAGCAGTCCGTCTGGGTCCACCACGCAGGTGAACCCCAGTCCCTGCCGGGTGATCTCCAGTAACGCATCGCGTAGGGGGCTGCCCAGGGCAACCTGGGGAAGGCGATCGCCTTGGTGCATCAAATCGCGAACGCGTAGCAGCAGGCGTCGGCCCAGGCTGCCGCCGGGATGCGACAGGGCAAAATCCTCGGCGGTAAAGCCGCGTGCTTCAAGCAGGGCAACCGCGAGCGCATCGCCCAGGGCTAATGCCGCTGTCGTGGAGCTTGTCGGCGCTAGATCCAGCGGGCAGGCCTCCCGGTCGACACTGCTGTTAAGGTGTGCATCCGCATGCTGGGCAAGCGTAGAGGTCGGGCGTCCTGTCATGCTGATCAGCGGTGTACCCAGGCGCTTCAGCAGCGGCAGCAGGGCCGTCACCTCAGCGGTTTCCCCTGAGTTCGAGAGCGCGACCACGACATCGTTGCGGGTAATCATGCCCAGATCACCATGACTGGCTTCGCCAGGGTGAACAAAAAACGCTGGCGAGCCGGTGCTGGCCAGTGTCGCCGCGATCTTACCGGCAATATGGCCTGACTTGCCCATGCCGGTAACCACCACGCGTCCCTGGCAGGCCAGAATCAGCTCGCAGGCATGGTCGAAATGCGCATCCAGTTTGCTGGCCAAGCCTGCGATGGCGGCTTGCTCAATGTCTAGCGTACGCAATGCGCTTTGGCGAAAGGGGGTGGTTTCAGTTGTTGCTGGCATGGGCAATCGGTGGCTCGTTAAAAATGACAATCTGGCGTAAGAGTAACATTGACCGAGTGGACTTTGCCCCATCGTTTTGTCGTGAGAACAAGCAATGCTCGCTTGTCGTCGTCAGGTAGGGTTAGAATACGTTGTTCGATAATGGTTTTTTAAACGTGGTTTTTTAAATACAGTATTTAAAATACGAGTTTTTAATCACTGTTTACTTATTGCTTGCTGCGTGAAACGAGCGAATCTGCAAGTAACCGCGAGAGTTGATGGTTCCATGAGCGATGTGCCTTTTATTGAAGTCGATAACCTGTATTTTTCGCGGGGCGATACCGAGATTTTCCGCGGGGTGAACATGACCATCCCGCGCGGTAAAGTGACGGCGATCATGGGGCCCAGCGGTACAGGCAAAACGACCCTGTTAAAGCTTATCGGTGGGCAACTGACCCCCGATAAGGGCCGCGTACTGATCGACGGGGACGAGGTGCATCGGCTTTCGCGCAAGGCACTATTTGCGCTACGCAAACGCATGGGCATGCTGTTTCAAAGCGGGGCGCTGTTTTCTGACCTGGATGTGTATGAAAACGTGGCATTCCCGTTGCGGGTTCACACGGACCTGCCCGATGCCATGATACGTGACCTGGTGTTGCTCAAGCTTCAGGCAGTGGGGCTGCGCGGCGCGCGGCACCTTACGCCAGCCGAGCTCTCCGGGGGGATGGCCCGGCGCGTTGCGCTGGCGCGGG
Organism: Halomonas sp. G11; assembly: GCF_001663515.1. Lineage (NCBI taxonomy): Bacteria > Pseudomonadati > Pseudomonadota > Gammaproteobacteria > Oceanospirillales > Halomonadaceae > Halomonas > Halomonas sp. G11. The sequence goes on along the minus strand of NZ_LYXG01000040.1, from coordinate 94,071 downwards.
CCGTGGCGCTGGATCCAGAGCTGATCCTCTATGACGAGCCGTTTGTGGGGCAGGACCCCATTTCCATGGGCGTGCTCGTCCAACTGATCAAACGGCTGAATCAGGCGCTAAACCTGACCTCTGTGGTGGTGTCCCACGATATCAAGGAGACCCTGACGATTGCCGATTATCTTTACTTTATTTCCGAGGGGCATGTGGTCGCCCATGGAACGCCAGCAGATCTCGACGTCAACCAGGACGCGCGGGTGAAGCAGTTTATCCATGGTGAGCCTGATGGCCCGGTACCTTTCCATTATCCAGCCGCTCAGTTTTACCCGGATATGCTGGGCGATACGGCGACCCGAGGAGGAGCCTGATGTCGATGAAGGGAGGGCAGGTTGCCACGCGGATTACCCGGTTAGGGCGGCGCAGCTGTGATGTGGTGGAAGCGCTGGGCCGTGCCGGGGTGTTTCTTGCCCAGTCTGCGGTGGGGATCCCATCAGCCGAAGGTTTTCGCCTTTGGGTTCGCCAGCTGCATTTTGTCGGTGTCTTGTCGCTGGCCATTGTGCTGGTATCCGGTCTGTTCATCGGTATGGTACTGGCGCTTCAGGGCTACACGATCCTGATTGATTTTGGTGCCGAGGACGCCCTGGGGCAGATGGTGGCGCTGTCGCTGTTGCGTGAACTGGCACCGGTGGTTGCTGCGTTGTTATTTGCCGGCCGGGCTGGTTCGGCGCTGACCGCCGAAATCGGTTTGATGAAAGCCACCGAGCAGCTAACCAGCATGGAAATGATTGGCGTGGATCCGCTGAGAAGGGTGGTGGCGCCGCGCTTTTGGGCGGGAGTCGTTGCGCTGCCGATTCTCACCGTGGGGTTCAGCGTTGTCGGGATCTGGGGCGGCTATCTGGTTGGCGTCGAGTGGCTGGGTGTCTTCGAAGGCTCTTACTGGAGCAACATGCAGGCGAGCGTTGGGTTCATCAACGATATCGGCAATGGCATGATCAAAAGTATCGTGTTTGCGGTGGTAGTCACCTGGATTGCCGTGTTCCAGGGGTACGACCTGATGCCGACCTCAGAAGGGATTTCCCGGGCTACTACGCGCACGGTCGTCTACTCGTCGCTTGCGGTGCTGGGGCTTGATTTCATATTAACCGCCGTTATGTTCGGCGGCCTCTGAATAGCGGGAGCAGTTTCATGAAGCGAAGTAGAGCCATGGAGTTTGGTGTCGGCCTGTTTATCTTGGTCGGGGTGCTGGGAATGGTGTTTCTGGGCCTGCGCGTCAGCGGCCTGAGCTTTTCAGGCCCATCGAACACCTTCCAGCTGGACGCGCATTTTTCCAATATCGGCGGGCTCAAGCCTCGCGCCCGCGTCTCCATGTCGGGCGTGACCGTGGGGCACGTCGAGTCCATCGAGCTTGATACCGAGTGGTACGATGCGCGGGTGACGCTGAGTCTTGACAGTGAGTTGGAAGGGCAGATTTCCCGCGACTCCACCGCCGCCATCCTGACGTCGGGGCTGCTGGGCGAGCAGTACGTTGGCTTGAGTATGGGGGGGGACCCCGAAATGCTGGAACCCGGTGATACTATTCGTGATACTCAATCCGCGCTTGTGCTTGAAGAACTTATTCAGCAATTCATATCCAATATGGCAAGTAACTAACCGTGGTGATGGCGTACGGCTTGCCGCGTTTCGTGCCCGTTGCTCAGGACCAGCGAAATAGCGGGGACGTGTTCGCTGTCGATGAAAGGAGAAAATGATGTTGGTAAAAAAATGGTCATTAATGGCAGGGGTTACCCTGATCGCCGCGTTACTTGCCGCCTTGATGCCGTTGTCGGCTAGCGCACAGCCGCAACCGCCCGAGGCGATGATCCGCGATAACATCAATGATTTCATGGAAGAGCTCGAAGGTCGGGAAGCGTATTACGAAGACAATATTGATGAGCTGAAACAGCAAGTCGATGAAAGCCTTGAAGAAGTGGCGGACTTTCGCTACATCGGGGCCAGCGTCATGGGCAGCTATTTCCGTAACGCGTCACCGGAACAGCGCAGCCGTTTCGTCGATGTCTTCCGTCAGACGCTTATCGATACCTATACGCAGGGTCTGGTGACCTTCGATTACGATGAGATTCGCGTGCTGGATGACCAGCGTCCTCAGCGCGAAGAGGACCGCGCCAGCGTGGCCATGGAAGTTGTCGGTACCAACGGTGATGTTTACCCGGTCAATTACAGCCTGCGTTTATCCGACGGTGAGTGGCGCGTGGTTAACGTCATCGTCAACGGTATCAACCTGGGGCTGACGTTCCGCAACCAGTTCGATCAGGCCATGCGCGACAACAACCGCGACTATGATGCGGTGATCGACGGCTGGTCGCCAGGCGTCGGCGTCGACGAGCTGGAAGAAGGGGGCAATGAGTGACGGTGATCTATACTGATCGCGATGTATCGCTCCATCATCAGGCCGAGGGCTTGAGCGTCAAGGGTGATGTGGATGTGACTTCGGCGGCGGCACTTGCCGCCGAGGGCTCACGCTGGCTTGCCGAGCACCACCCCGCGACGGTAACGCTCGATTTCAGCGAGGTGGCCACACCGCGTAATGTGGCCCTGAGCGTTTTACTCCAGTGGCTGCGCACCTGCCATCAGTATCGTATCAGGGTGACGTCCATCGTCCTGTCAGCGCCGCTCCAGCGGCTTGCCGAACTTGCCGAGTTGGACGCGCTGATCCAGGCGCCTGACGAACAGCCTGTCGACTGATCCTTGGGCGTCGCCAAAGCGGCGGCTTTTCTTTATGATGTCACCCTCTTGATGTCCATCCAGCCCTTTACCAATGTCCTTTAAGGAGTCTCTGACCTATGCAACCCCAAGAGGTGAAAGCCCTGCTCGAATCGCGTGTCGATGGATGTGAGTTCCATATCCAGGGAGAAGGCTGTAATTTTCAGGTGATTGCAGTGGGCGATGCCTTTGAAGGATTGTCGCCCGTGAAGCGCCAGCAACTGGTGTACTCCGCCTTGAGCGACGAGATCGCTTCGGGGGCCCTGCACGCGATCAGCATCAAAACCTATACCCCGGCACAGTGGCAAACCGCCGCTGAAAACGCGCAGTAACGGTTATTTCATGGATAAACTCATTATTACCGGTAACGGGTCGGTCGACGGCGAAGTCTGGGTCAGCGGTGCCAAAAACGCGGCATTGCCCATCCTCTGCGCTAGCCTGTTATCCAAAGGCCCCGTGGTGATCGGTAATTTGCCACACCTGCAGGACATCACCACCACGTTGGAGCTGCTTGGCCGTATGGGCGTCGAGCCGGTAATGGGGGATAACCTCACCATCCAACTGGACGGCTCTCAGGTCACTCATTGCCATGCGCCCTATGAACTGGTCAAGAAAATGCGCGCCTCCATTCTGGTGCTGGGTCCTCTGTTGGCACATTTCGGCCAGGCTGATGTGTCCTTGCCCGGCGGTTGCGCGATCGGTTCGCGCCCGGTGGACCTGCACATTCGCGGGCTCGAAGCCATGGGCGCCGAGATTCGCGTCGAAGCGGGTTATATTCGTGCCCGCGTGGATGGTCGCCTGAAAGGGGCGACGATTTATTTTGACACCGTGACGGTTACCGGTACCGAGAACCTGTTGATGGCCGCTACGCTTGCGGAAGGCGTCACTGTGCTCGAGAACGCCGCCCGGGAGCCCGAGGTGGTGGATCTGGCCGAGTGCCTGATCAAGATGGGCGCACGGATCAGCGGTCACGGCACTGATACCATTACGATCGAAGGAGTGGAAACACTCAGCGGCTGCCATCACGATGTCATGCCCGACCGCATCGAGACCGGTACCTTTCTGGTGGCGGCGGCCATGACCGGCGGTCGCGTGAAAGTCAAACGCACCCGGGCAGACATCCTTGAAGCCGTGCTTGCCAAGCTCGAAGAAGCGGGCGCCGAGATTTCTACCGGCGACAACTGGATTGCCCTGGACATGCACGGTAAACGCCCGCGTGCGGTCAATATCCGCACCGCGCCGTACCCTGCATTCCCCACCGATATGCAAGCCCAGTTCGTGGCCATGAATGCCGTGGCTGAAGGGTCGTCGAGAGTGGTTGAAACGATTTTTGAAAACCGTTTCATGCACGTTCAGGAACTGAACCGCATGGGCGCTGATATCGTTCTGGAGGGCAATGCCGCCTTGATTAACGGTGTTGACAAACTTTCGGGGGCGCCGGTGATGGCGACGGATCTGCGCGCGTCTGCTTCTTTGGTGATTGCCGCCATGATGGCGGAGGGCGAAACCCTGGTCGATCGCATTTATCATATCGACCGTGGCTATGAATGCATCGAGGAAAAACTGCAGCTGCTGGGTGCGCGTATCCGCCGTATCCCAGGCTGAGCCTGGCCTCCAACCATTGGCATCCAAAATGAGTAAGCAACTGATTTTAGCCCTCTCGAAGGGCCGTATTCTGGAAGAGACGCTGCCGCTGCTAGCCGATGCGGGCATTACGCCTACTGAGGATTTAAATAAAAGCCGCAAGCTGCTGTTCGATACCAATCTGCCCGACGTCAAATTCGTTGTGATCAGAGCAACGGACGTGCCGACTTACGTTCAGCTTGGGGCGGCCGACCTGGGGGTCGCCGGTAAGGATGTTCTTTTGGAGCACGGTGCCGAAGGGCTTTATGAGCCGCTTGATCTCGATATTGCACGTTGCAAGCTGATGACCGCTGGCGTTACCGGTGAATCGCCGAAGCTGGCGCGTCGCCGGGTGGCAACGAAATTCGTCAATATCGCCCGACGCTACTACGCCGAGCAAGGTATCCAGGCCGAGGTGATCAAGCTTTATGGTGCCATGGAACTGGCGCCGTTGATGAACCTGGCCGACGAAATTGTCGACATCGTCGACACCGGCAATACCCTGCGCGCCAATGGCATGGAGCCGCGGGAGCTGATTGCGCCGATCAGCACCCGCCTGGTGGCCAACAAGGCGGCCATGACAATGAAGCACGCACGTATCAAGCCATTGCTGGCGCGCCTGGAACGTGCCATTGCCGACCGCAAGACGATATCGCCTGCCGACTAAGTGAGGTTGCTATGAACGAGAACGCTACAGCGACGATAGCACGACTCAATACTGCCGATGAGGCGTTTGCCGGACAACTGGATGCGTTGCTGGACTGGGAGGGCGTGTCGGATGGTGCCGTTCAGGCGCGCGTCAATGAGATTCTCACCAACGTCAAGCGTCATGGTGATTCAGCGGTCATCGAAGCCACCAATCGCTTTGATCGCGTCTCGGTCACCCATATGGATGAGCTTCGCCTGACGGCCGAGCAATTACGCCAGGCCTTTGAGTCGTTACCTGCTGAGCAGCGCGACGCCCTGGCGAGTGCTGCCGAGCGAATCCGGCGTTATCACGAGCGACAGAAACCGACCTCCTGGCAATATGAAGAACCCGATGGCACGGTGCTTGGCCAGCAGGTAACGGCCATCGACCGCGCGGGCATTTACGTGCCTGGTGGCAAGGCCGCCTATCCCTCATCGGTGCTGATGAATGCGATTCCTGCCCATGTGGCGGGGGTGCAAGAGATCATCATGGTGGTCCCCACTCCCGATGGCGTGCTCAACGATCTGGTGCTGGCGGCAGCGCACGTGGCCGGTGTTAACCAGGTGTTTACCATCGGCGGTGCCCAGGCCATTGGCGCCCTGGCCTATGGAACAGAAAGCGTCCCCAGGGTGGATAAGATCGTTGGACCGGGCAACATCTATGTGGCCACGGCCAAGCGGGCCGTGTTTGGTCAGGTGGGTATCGACATGATTGCCGGCCCCTCTGAAATCATGGTGGTGTCGGATGGATTGACCGATCCTGATTGGCTGGCGATGGACCTGTTTTCCCAGGCGGAGCACGATGAAGATGCTCAAGCTATCCTGGTGAGCTGGGATGCTCAGCATCTGGCGGATGTGGAAGCCGCGATAGAGCGTCTGCTTCCGACCCTGGAGCGGGCCGAGATCGTCCGTGAATCATTGCGCCGACGCGGCGCGCTGGTTCACTGCCGCGATGCCGAGGAAGCCGTCACGCTGATCAACCGGGTAGCCCCCGAGCACCTTGAACTTTCAGTGGCAACGCCCGATACCTGGCTGGCGGGCGTTCGTCATGCGGGAGCCATCTTCATGGGGCGTTATACCGCAGAGGCGCTGGGTGATTATTGCGCAGGGCCGAACCACGTGCTTCCCACTTCCGGCACCGCACGCTTCTCATCACCGCTGGGTGTGTACGATTTCCAAAAACGTTCGTCGCTGATTCACTGCTCAGCCGAGGGCGCGTCAGCGCTGGGTGAGGTTGCCTCTGTGCTGGCGCGGGGCGAATCGTTGACTGCCCACGCACGTTCTGCTGAGTATCGTATTAAACCGTCTTGACGGGATGACGAAGGCGGCCACTCAGCCCGTCAGGGCTGGCTTGAGTCGCCTTCATTATTGCCACTTCGGCGGGTTCCATCGGGTCTTGGAAGTGTCGAGGGAATGGGTCGCTCACCCACATTCAGCGTCATTTCCATGCGTTCGCCGTCGCGGACAATCGTCAGCGGCAGCTCGGTACCCGGCTTGATCGAGGCGATATCGCTCATGGTGGCGCGCGCATCCAGGATAGGCTGACCATCGACGGATAGCAGGACATCGCCTGGCAACAGGCCGGCCTTCTCCGCAGGCCCACCGTCCACGACCCCCGCAACGATCACCCCTTGAGGTGTACGCAGGCCGAAAGAGGCGGCAAGCTCTCGGGATAGCGCCTGCGCCTCGATGCCCAGCCAGCCACGGATGACCCGGCCCTGGGTCACCAGTTCGTCCAGAATGCTATGGGCAAGGTTGGCAGGAATGGCAAACCCGATACCCTGAGAGCCCCCCGAGCGCGAAAAGATGGCCGTATTAATGCCCACCAGTGCGCCTTCCGGGTTGACCAGCGCCCCTCCCGAATTCCCCGGATTAATGGCTGCATCGGTCTGGATGAAATCTTCGTAGGCGTTCAGGCCCAGATGGCTGCGCCCTGTGGCGCTGATAATCCCCATCGTCACCGTCTGGCCGACGCCAAAGGGGTTGCCGATAGCCAGCGCGACATCGCCTACCGCAACATCTGTTGAATTACTCAGCTCAATGACGGGCAGGTTTTCCAGATCAATCTTAAGCACCGCAAGGTCGCTTTCCGGGTCAGTGCCAATCACTTCGGCGAGCACTTCGCGTCCATCGCGCAGCGCTACCTGAATTTCGTCGGCACCGTTGATGACATGATGATTGGTAAGCACATAGCCTTCGTCACTGACGATGACGCCGGAGCCCAGGCTCGACAGCATGCGTTGATGGGTAGTGGCGTCATCGCCGTTAAAAAATTGCTGAAAGAAGGGGTCTGACATCAGCGGGTGCTCGTCGCGTTCGACGATGCGTGACGAGTAGATGTTGACCACAGCAGGCGCCGCCTGATTGACTGCATCGGCGTAGCTGGCCGGGCCCTGGTTGCGGTTCAGTGGCGTCGCTTGTCGGACCTCAGGTGCCGGTCGGTCCGGGTCGGCCTCCTGGTCTGCCGTGGTGACCAGAGAAGGTGGGTCCTCGGCCTGGGGGGGCGACGCCTGAAAGGGCAGCGGGAAGCGCTCAGGAAACGCAAACATGATGACAGCTGCCAACAAGAAGCCTGTGATGATGGGCCATAGGTAAGGCAGCACAAAGCGTTTCATTGAGGGGTCCTTTGGCGATCGTCGAGGAGTGGGTATTAGCGCTGACGCGTCGTCAGTCTTACACTAGGCAATATCAGGTACAGGGTAACATTTTATTGGCTTGTATCTCATGGATGCCAGCAGATACTTAGGAGCAACGGTGATTCAACGCGATATATTAGTAGCAGCCTGCGACCATCAGCTTCGCGCTTCACAGTTTAAGGACTTTACGATTAACGGCCTTCAGGTGGCAGGCCGTGATCGAGTGGCGCGTGTCATGACCGGGGTAACCGCTTGCCAGTCCCTGCTTGACGAAGCAGTAAACTGGCAGGCCGATATGCTGATTGTTCACCATGGCTATTTCTGGAAGAACGAACCGGTCGCCATTACGGGCATGAAACAAAGACGAATCAAAACCTTGCTGGATCACGGGATAAACCTGCTGGCCTATCATTTGCCCCTGGATGCGCACAGCGAGATGGGCAACAACGCTGAGCTGGCCAGGCAGCTTGGCTGGAAAGTCGAAGGTTGTCTGGATGGCGAGCTGGGTGAGGGGCTGCTTTGGTCTGGGCGCGTTGCCAAACCACTGAGCGCGACCGCGCTTGCCGAGCAAATAAGCCAGACCCTGCGGCGAGAGCCACTGCTGATTGAAGCGCCGGGTGTGGGGGATATAGAGCGTATCGCTTGGTGCACGGGGGGCGCGCAGGACATGATTAGCGCTGCTTGTGAAGGCGGGGCGCAGGCGTTTGTTTCCGGAGAAATTTCAGAGCGAACGACACATCTTGCCAGAGAAATGGGAATTCATTATCTGGCGGCAGGTCATCATGCTACCGAACGGTACGGCGTTCAGGCACTAGGGGAGTGGTTGGCTGATGAATACGGTGTGGCGCACCGTTTCGTCGATATTGATAATCCCGCTTGATCGCTTTCACCCTCGGCAATACTGCCGAGGGTCGATTCCCTGACTAATAAGAAGGCTCAGTAACGTGGCGGTGTTGCGGCGTCGTCGCGAGTGTCTTTATCTTTGAGGCCGAAATGTTCGGAGAGCGTGCCGTTCTGGCCATCGGCGTAGTCCCGAGGCGTTGCGGGTGCGCTCAGCGTATCCGTTGGCTCGGTCACCGGGCGAAGGTCAGTCAACTCGGCAGGGCGATGTGTTAGCTGGTCTAGCTGCCAATGGCCAGCGTCGTCTTGCAGCTTCTTTTCCAGCTCGTCGGCTTCCTGCCGGATCGTTGCCAGCGACTCATGTACACTGGAAAGTTGATGGCTGACGCCATTCTTGAGTGACGCAACCTGATGTTCGCGCTCCAATAGTGTTTGGCGAAGTGAAGCAAGCTGACGCTGGCTTTTGCTCAGTAACCGGTAGCATCCTGCGCCGATTATCAAGCCGATCACAAGGCCTATGGCGGCATAGGTTAATGGCTCGCTTTCCACATTTATCTCCCTTGATACCTGTCGCTGCTGGGGATACAGCGCATGAAACAGTCGGTTGCTATTATAGGCGCCTTGATGATGGTTGGGTCAATGCTCATGCGTTGGTAAGCCTAACCACGTATACTCATTGCCTTTATTCATGTTGTGTGGTGGTTTCCAGTAACGCTTGGCGGAAATAACGGGAGAGTCAAACGATGAGGGCAACGTCGGACGGTGGTGGGCCAACGCCGAATGCGGCGACGCCGATGGGGCGTTATCGTGCAGATCTTAAGCGAGAGGGTTTTGAGTACGACCCGGCCCAGGAAGCGGCAGTGGCACATCTGCAGCGTTTGTACGATGCATTGCTGTCAACCCCGACGACGGTGCCGAAAGCGGTCCTGGCCAATAAAGGCCTGAAAGCCAGGATGGCGGGGTTGATAGGCAAAAAATCGTCTACACAACAAGAGCCTGTGACGCCGAGCGTCCAGGGGCTTTATTTCTGGGGAGGTGTGGGTCGCGGCAAGACGTATCTGGTAGATACTTTCTACGAATCGCTGCCGTTTGCCGATAAAATGCGCACCCACTTTCATCGCTTCATGCAGCGTGTGCATAACGAACTTACTCATTACAAAGGGGAAAAGAACCCGCTGACATTGGTGGCGAGCAAGTTTGCCAGTGAAGCGCGGGTGATTTGCTTTGATGAGTTCTTCGTCAAGGACATTACCGACGCCATGATACTGGCGAATCTGCTTGAGGCCCTCTTCGAAAGAGGTGTCGTCCTCGTGGCAACGTCGAATATCGTGCCTGACGATCTGTATAAAGATGGTCTTCAGCGTGCGCGGTTCCTGCCCGCTATCGATTTGCTCAATCGCCACTGCCAGGTGGTGAATGTCGACTCGGGTGTTGATTATCGTCTGCGCGCCCTGGAACGTGCAGAAATCTTTCACTCGCCGCTGGACGATGCCGCTGAAAGAGAGCTTGCGCGCAGTTTCCGGGAAATCGCCGGGCATGCTGGAGAGGAAGGTGCCCCGCTTGAGATTAATCAGCGTGTGTTGACGACACGCCGACTGCACGACGACATCGCCTGGTTTGAATTTGCTGAGCTTTGCGATGGCCCGCGCAGTCAAAACGACTATATTGAACTGGCGCGAGAATTTCACACGATTATCGTTTCTAATGTCCCCGCCATGCGCGGCGCTGACGACGATCAGGCAAGGCGCTTCATCAACATGGTGGATGAGTTCTATGACCGGGGCGTCAAGGTGTTGATGTCGGCAGAAGTGCCGGTGGAGTCGCTCTATCAAGGTGGCAAGCTGACGTTTGAATACCAGCGAACGCTCTCTCGGCTACAGGAAATGCAGTCCCATGATTATTTGGCACTGCCGCATAAGCCCTAGCCGCATAAACCGGGTCGTGTACCGCCTGGTGTATAAACCTCGTCCGCATGGAAAAGAGAAATCCGGAAAAGTGCCGGTGATTACTCAGAAAGGCTTAACTTGGCGGATGGCTTGCTGTAGAATGCCGCCTCGCTACATGTTGTGGGTTTAAAGCCTGCAACCAAAAAAAATAGGGATGGTGCAACGCCGCATAGCGGTGTGTCGTACCCAACACATTTTAACTGGTGATTTCATCCATGAAGACGTTCAGTGCTAAGCCGCAGTCCGTCCAGCGCGATTGGTACGTTGTCGACGCAACGGACAAGACGCTAGGCCGTCTGGCTACCGAAATTGCTCGCCGCTTGCGCGGTAAGCATAAGCCCGAATTTACCCCTCACGTTGATACCGGCGATTACATCGTGGTGATCAACGCTGAAAAAGTCCAAGTGACCGGCAACAAGGCAAAGGCCAAGACCTATTACCGCCATACCGGTTACCCGGGCGGTCTACGCTCCATGACGTTCGATAAAATGATCGACCATGCGCCCGAGCGTGTTATTGAGTCTGCCGTGAAAGGCATGCTGCCCAAAGGCCCGCTTGGCCGTGCCATGTACACCAAGCTTAAAGTGTACGCTGGTGCCGAGCATCCGCATGCTGCCCAACAGCCGCTTGAACTGAACATCTGAGGAAATCTCCGCCATGACACAGCAGTATTACGGTACCGGGCGCCGCAAGACTTCCACCGCCCGCGTCTTTATGAAGCCGGGTTCCGGCAAAATTACCGTCAACAACCGTGAGCTCGACAACTACTTCGGTCGTGTAACCGGTCGTATGGTTGTTCGCCAGCCGCTGGAACTGACCGAAACCCTCAACCAGTTCGACGTCTACGTCACGGTCGAAGGCGGCGGTGGTTCAGCGCAAGCCGGTGCCATTCGCCACGGTATTACCCGTGCGCTGATGAACTATAACGAAGACCTGCGCCCTGCACTGCGCGCCGCGGGTTATGTAACGCGCGATGCACGTCAGGTAGAGCGTAAGAAAGTCGGCCTGCGTAAAGCACGTCGTCGTCCGCAGTTCTCCAAGCGTTAATCGACGCTCAAACACTGTGGAAAAAGCCCAGGCCATTGGTCTGGGCTTTTTTTTTGCTATAACAAATACCCGCGTTGATTACGCGAGCCTGGCGAACTGTGCGCTGGTTAAACTACTTTATACATAGACATTAAATAACAACAGTCATCCTTGCCAGGTGAAAGCGCTGCGTGAGGGAAGAGTGGGGGCCGGATATGGCAAATAACGGCGTTAACAAGGGGCGGCGGCGTTTCCTTGTAGGCGCGACGACGGTTGTCGGCGCAGTCGGAGTGGTTGGGGTTGCAGTCCCGTTCGTGTCGGCTTGGCAGCCGAGTGCCAGAGCCCGGGCGGCGGGGGCGCCTGTTAAGGCCGATGTTTCGAAGCTGGCGCCTGGACAGCGCATGACGGTCGAATGGAGAGGGCGCCCGGTCTGGATTATCAACCGAACGCCCGAGATGATCGAGCGCACGGAATCCTTGGCCGCTGGCCGTCTCGCCGATCCTGATTCCCAAGCGTCTCTTCAGCCTTCCTATAGCGCCGGTCAAATGCGCTCCATACGGCCGGAAATCGGTGTCCTGATCGGTATCTGCACACACCTTGGGTGTTCGCCCGTTTACCGTCCCGAACCTGATGCAACGGGCGTTGGTGTCGACGACTGGCCCGGCGGCTTCTTCTGTCCCTGTCATGGCTCACGGTTTGATTTGGCAGGACGTGTGTTCAGCAATGTACCGGCGCCGACCAATCTGGAAGTGCCCCCCTATCGTTTCGAAGGCGATAACATCATTGTTGTCGGTGAAGATGAGGAGACGGCCTGATGGGTAATTCAAATAAAACCAACGCTCCCCGGGGCCTGATGCGCTGGATTGATGCCCGTTTTCCGGCAACGCAGCTCTTTCAGGATCATCTGTCGCACTACTACGCGCCGAAGAATTTTAATTTCTGGTATTTTTTCGGCTCCCTCGCGCTGTTGGTTCTCGTCAACCAGATTCTGACCGGCATCTGGCTCACCATGAGCTTCAATCCCAGTGCTGAAGGCGCCTTTGACTCCATCGAATACATCATGCGCGATGTGGAATGGGGCTGGCTGATCCGCTATATGCACACCACAGGGGCGTCAGCTTTCTTTGTGGTCATCTATCTGCATATGTTTCGGGGATTGCTGTATGGCTCTTACAAAGCACCCCGGGAACTGGTGTGGATTTTCGGCATGGCCATTTATTTAACCCTGATGGCCGAGGCGTTCATGGGGTATCTGCTGCCTTGGGGGCAAATGTCTTACTGGGGTGCGCAGGTGATTATTTCACTGTTCTCTGCCATTCCCTTTATTGGGCCGGATCTGGCGCAGTGGGTGCGCGGCGATTATCTGATTTCAGGCATTACGCTGAATCGCTTTTTTGCCTTGCATGTGGTGGCCTTGCCGATTGTGATTCTCGCCTTGGTGGTGCTGCATATTGTGGCGCTCCACGAGGTGGGCTCCAACAATCCCGACGGTATCGATATCAAGCAGAAAAAAGATGAAGCCGGTAATCCGCGGGATGGTATTCCTTTCCATCCTTATTACACGGTTAAGGATCTGGTGGGGGTTGCTGTTTTCCTGTTCGTGTTCTGCATTGTGGTGTTCTATTTCCCGGAAGGGGGCGGGTACTTTATCGAAACGCCCAACTTTGAACCGGCCAATCCGTTACAGACCCCCGACCATATTGCGCCCGTATGGTATTTCACGCCGTTTTACGCGATTTTGCGTGCCATCACCTTCTCGATTTTTGGTTTGGAGGCGAAGTTTCTGGGGGTGATGTGCATGGGGGGCGCGATTGCCGTCATGTTCGTCCTGCCATGGCTGGATCGCAGCCCTGTGCGCTCGATCCGCTATAAAGGCTGGATATCCAAGCTGATGTTAGCGCTGTTTGCGGCAAGCTTTGTAACGCTTGGGGTCCTGGGTGTGATGCCTTCAACAGGCGGGCGGACACTGCTGGCCCAAGTCTGCACGGCGATCTATTTCGCTTATTTCCTGTTGATGCCGATCTATACACGGTTGGAAAGAACAAAACCCGTTCCGGAAAGGGTGACTGGCTAATGAAAAAACAACTGATCGCGCTAATCGCTATGCTGGTGCCAATGACCACAATGGCTGCCGGTGGCGCAGGTGTTGCGCATTCCATGGAGCCGGATCTCCGGGATCAGGCGTCGTTGCAAAATGGCATGAAGCTCTACGTTAACTATTGTATGGGCTGCCATTCGCTTGAGTATCAGCGTTTTTCCCGCGCTGCCGAGGATCTGGATATTCCGCGGGACATTATTGAGGACAATGTCATCTTTTCCTCCGAAATGGCGTTCAACGATCAAATGCAAACGTCGATGAACGAAGACGACGGTGAGACCTGGTTTGGTGCGCCGCCTCCTGACCTGACGCTGTCAGCCAGGCTGCATGGCACTGATTGGCTGTATTCCTACCTGCTCAGTTTTTATCAAGACCCGAGCCGTCCCACCGGGGTCAATAATGCAGTGTTCGAGCTGGTCGCCATGCCCAATGTGCTGGAACCGCTCCAGGGGGTACAGGAAAAGGTATGCCCTGAGGCAGATGCATCAGAGAGTGCCTCCGACGGCGAGGCTGACTGTGATACATTGGAAGTCACCCGCCAGGGTGAGCTCTCGCCAGAGGAGTTTGAAGAGGCGGTTTATGACCTCACAAACTTTCTTGCCTATGTGGGCGAGCCTTCAAAGCTTCAGGCCCAGGCGTTAGCGCCGAAGGTGCTCATCTTTTTGTTTGTCTTTGGCGTGATTGCCTATCTTCTCAAGCGTGAGTATTGGCGCGATATTCATTGAAGGCGCTGATGCAGGGCAAATTCAGGGCGTGCGGCCGAGTCGCGCGCCCTTTGCGTGTTAGCCTTTAACGTAATGCATGGCGTTGCCTTCCCCAAGGGTGGGGTGGACGTGTTATTATTCAAGATTGATTCGTTGCGAGGATGGTTTCATGGGAGTTGTGGCCAAACGGTCGTCGATGATTTTTTATTCAGGTAATGATGATCATTTCAGTCATCGTGTCCGCATTGTACTGGCTGAGAAGGGGGTGGCTGTCGACGTCGTCGATGTCTCCGACGAGAATGTCCCTGACGAGCTCGCCGACTTGAATCCGTACAACAGTGTGCCTACGCTGCTGGACCGCGATCTGGTGCTTTACGAGTCGAAGGTCATGATGGAATATCTGGATGAGCGTTTTCCGCATCCGCCACTATTGCCTGTCTATCCTGTGGCGCGTGCGCAGAGCCGTCTCTGGATGCATCGTATCGAACGCGAGTGGTGCCCGTTGGTCGAGCAAATCACCAGCGGTGGGAAAAAAGAAGCAGAGAAAGCACGTAAAGAGCTGCGCGAAAGTCTTGTTGGCATTTCGCCTATTTTCGAAGACATGCCGTATTTCATGAGCGACGAGTTCACCTTGGTGGACTGCTGCCTGGCGCCGATCCTATGGCGTTTGCCGGCACTGAACATCGAGCTGCCGGAAAAACAGGTAAAGCCGCTGATGAGCTATATGTCGCGGGTGTTTGAGCGAGACGCATTTAAAGCCGCCTTGAACGAGCGCGAAAAAGAGATGCGTGCCTGAACCCACTCAGGCCTCGCCTGGCGGGGCCTTCTCTCTGGTAGGAGCGAGACGAGATGAAATCGAGCCGTCCTTATATTGCCCGAGCGCTTTACGAGTGGTTGCTTGACAACGAGCTCACGCCCCACCTGGTCGTGGATGCCACGCAGCCCGGTGTTGAAGTGCCGCGTCAATTCGTGCAAAACGGCCAAATCGTACTCAATGTTGCGCCTACAGCGGTTCGCGACCTGTTTATGGAAAACCAGGCCATCGGTTTTAATGCGCGCTTTGGCGGGCAGCCCATGCAGGTGATGATTCCCACGCCAGCACTCATCGCGATTTATGCCCGGGAAAACGGTGCTGGTATGGTGTTCGGCCACGAGCCGGAATTAACCCCGCTCGAGGGCGAAGAAGAAGCGGCTGATGAAGCGTCTTCGCCAAGTAAGCCAACGCTGGCTGCGACGGAATCAACCGGCGAAGCGGATTCAACATCTGAGGAAACGTCAACGAAAACGCCGGAATCAGGCAGTGAATCAAAGGATAAGCCCAGCAAGAAAAAACCATCGCTGCGGGTAGTGAAGTAACACGATAGTTTCTTTCTTAAGCGTTCCTAAACAAAAAAGCCTCGCTGTTCAAAACAGCGAGGCTTTTTTGGTTGCTTTGGGTATCGGGTTCAGTCGATGTACTCGAAGACTTTCACAATCCGCTGGACACCTGCCACGTTGGAGGCCGTATTGACGATGCGATCCGCTTCTTCACGCGATACCATGCCCATGATGTAAACGCTGGCGTTTTCAGTCGTGACCTTGAGTTTTGAAGAGTCAATTCGGTCATTGGTTGCCAGCTGAGCGATCACGTTGGTGGTTAACCAGGTATCGGTCAAGCGCTGGGTGCTGGGTAAGCGGGCCGATACCGTCAGCTCGTTGTGTACGTCATTGACGCCACGTATGTCAGCGGTGACGTTTTCGGCCATCTCGCGCAGCTCTTCGCTGGGCACTTGGCCCACCAGCAGAACGACGCCATTAAAGCTGTGGGGGCGAATGCGAGCATCACCCAGCCGTCCGTCAGCTCGATCCAGCGCACGCCCGACTTCTCGTTCAATCGTTTGATCAATGGCAGCCACGTCTTCGCCGCGTTGACCGTAGTTTGAAGCATCGACGGCGGTATTGGTCGCGCAGCCTGCGAGCAGAATACTGGCCCCCAGAGTGGCTGCCATTAACAAACGGGAAAAACGCGAGGCTGAGAGTTTTGAAGTCATTGATAGGTTCCTTTTCATTATCGGCAGGGCTGGTTAGCCGCCGAAGAGTTGCTCATCGATCAAGTCGCAAAGGCAGTGGATGACCAACAAGTGCACTTCCTGGATGCGTGCCGTGGAGGTGGCGGGCACACGAATTTCGCAGTCATCCTGACCCAGTAGCGATGCCATGTCACCGCCATCCCGGCCGGTTAACGCCACGACCGTCATGTCCCGGTCGTGAGCGGCTTGTATGGCCTGCACAATATTAGCCGAGTTGCCGCTGGTTGAAATGGCCAGAAGAATGTCGCCTGGCTGACCTAGCGCCCTGATTTGTTTAGAGAACACTTCGTTATACGTGTAGTCATTGGCGATCGAGGTTAGCGTGGAGGTATCCGTGGTTAACGCCAGCGCCGGTAAGCTCGGCCGCTCGCGCTCAAAGCGGTTAAGCAGCTCCGACGAAAAATGTTGGCTATCCCCCGCGCTGCCGCCGTTTCCACAGGCGAGAATTTTGCCTTCGCTTACCAGGCATTGCACCATCATCTGACTGGCGACCTCGATAAAAGGCGGCAGCACCTCGCTGGCGTAGGTTTTGGTATCAATGCTGGCGTTGAAGTGGTCCAGTATGCGTGGTTGAAAGTCCATTAGGGCTTCCTGGTTGTCAATTCAAAAGGCGTCAAAAGCGGCTTTTACCCACTCGACTTCCATCTGAGGGGGTGTGCCGGTCATGGCGATAACATCAAAACGACACGCTGACGGGCATCGTTTCGAGGCCAGATAAAGGCGTGCGGCCCGGATAAGCCGCTGCCGTTTTTGAGCGGTTACGGACTCTAGAGGATGCCCATAGCGGCTCGATTTGCGATGTTTGACCTCTACGAAGACCAGAATATCCGCATCTTGCATGATCAGGTCAAGCTCACCGCCTTTAACATGGTGATTGCTGGCGATTAAACGTAACCCTTGCTGCTCCAGCCATTGAGCTGCCAGCTGCTCAATGGCCTGCCCGCGCGCTCGCGCCGTCTTTGAGCTAGTCGTCATCGCGTTCGTCGTTGTCTTCTTCACTGCTCATCAAGCCGGGGATTAAAATCGGCGCAGGTGTGCCGTTCTGGAACTTGGCCCAGGGCAGCTCGCGATAAATCCTGCCGTCGGCGGTGAGAAACAGCCTGCCGGTGCTGCCATCGAAGCCTTCCAGTGCAGAAAAATCAGAAAGGCGAGTGGCAATCTCATAGGCATCGACACCCATGGCCATTAAGCGGAACATCGAGGCGTCGGGCTCTTCTCTTAGCCGCTGGTAGCTGTCGTAGAAGGGCAGCACTTCTTCACCACCCACGGCGGCATCGGGAATTTGCCAGGGGATGTCCATGAACATGACGTCATTGAGGTCCTGATCAAGGCGCGTCTGACCCCGCCCTTCGTGAAGGTGGGAAGTCGCATAGATGGGAAGGTCGGGCGCGTAATAGTAATCCATGGTGGGCGGCACCTGGCGAGCATAGTCAGGTAGCGCGAGCAGGAAAAGGGCATCAATCTCATTCAACTGGGCGCGCTCACCGCGAACGTTCAAAGCCGTCTTTACCGCATCAGACACCGGGTTGTCAGGGTTATAGCGCACGGCGTTGCTGATCTCGCCTCCCTGGCGATGCCACTCGTTCCAGAAGGCTTCACCGACACGCTGCCCCCAATTGTTATCAGGTACCATAAGTGCCATTTGGCGGTGGCCATCCTGCCAGGCGCGGCGTGCGGCTTGACGCGCTTCGTCTTCAGCCGAAAGACCGTATTGGAAAAGCCGCTTGGCTTGATTGCGCTCGCCGCTACCGTAGTTGAGCGCCAATGTTGGCACGGGAACGCTGTCGCGCTGTTCAAGCTGAGTGACCTGTTCCTTGTCCAGCGGTCCAATCATCACCTGTGTGTTCATCTGCTGGGCGCGGTCGTAAAGCTCGTTGAGCGAGTACTGAGAAGCATCCAGAAAGCTCAGCTGTACGTCGTCGCCCTGGATGTCGTGATGGCGACGCAAGGCGGAGGCAATAGTCTCGGCGACGCTGCTGAGTGCGCCGGATTCGGGAAGTGCCACGAGGATACGATTGATCGTTTCGCCTTCCAGTTCTGGTAGTGCAAAGCGTTCGGGGTCGGGTTTGTCGAGCGCTTCGCGTGCCCAGCGTTGACGGTCTTCAAGCGTACGCTGCTGGTCGGACTGCATCGGCAGCTCGTCATCAAGCACTTGGGTGGCGCGCAAAACACTGTCAGGTTCATTGAGTGCGCGGGCCAACTCGGAAAAGAGTAGTGCCCAGCGAACACGGTTGGCTTCGGAGAGCGCTTGTTCATCAATGGCGCCAGCCGCCTCAAAGGCGTCTTCGCGTTGGCCCTGGCGGGCAAAAATATTCGCCGCCTCGAGGCGCGTTCTGGCGGCTTCTCCCGGCGCCTGTTCTTGCGCCTGGCTAAGCAGGCGGCCGGGATCCTCGTCGGGTACTCGATCTACGACGCTGGGGGGCTGCATCGCACAACCCGCAACGAAAAGCGCCATGAGCGTAGCGGCAAGAAAGCCACGTAATGACTGTTTCATGTATCCTTCCTTAGTTTCCATTTGCGCCGTCGCTGCTTGTCAACGATTTGGCGACTATTGCACAAGCATAGCGTACCGAGGGGCAAGCCATTGACGAATTGGGAGTCATGATGACACACACACCACCGGGTACATTGTACGTGGTCGCCACGCCGATTGGGAATTTGGATGATCTTTCTGCCCGCGCCGTGCGACTGCTGGGTGAAGTGACACGCGTTGCCGCTGAGGATACCCGTCACAGCGCCCGCTTGTTGTCGCATCTGGGCTTGAATAAGCCGATGATATCGTTGCACGAACACAACGAGGAGCGGCGGGTCGAGAGCCTGGATCGCTATCTTGAAGCGGGGGAGGATATTGCCTTGATCAGCGACGCCGGGACGCCGCTGATCAGCGACCCGGGGTTCGTGTTGGTGCGCGAGCTTCGCGCCCGCAACCGCCATGTCGTGCCGATACCTGGGCCCTGCGCACTGATTACCGCGTTGTCTGCGGCTGGCTTGCCTACCGACCGATTTGTATTTGGTGGGTTTCTACCGGCCAAGCCCGGCGCGAGACGGCAAGCACTGGAGGCCTGGAAGGTGCGCGAGGAGACGCTGGTATTTTACGAATCCCCGCATCGTATCGTGCATACACTGGAAGCCTTGCATGAACAGTTGGAAGGCCGCGAGGTTGTCCTGGCTCGCGAGTTGACCAAAACCTTCGAGACATTTCTTCACGGTACGCCAGCGGCGTTACTGGCGCAGTTGTCCAACGACCCCAATCAGGCGCGTGGTGAGTTCGTGGTGATCGTCGCGGGTGCGCCGCCGGTAGCGCAAAGTGAGCAGCAGGCGATTGACGCCGACACCCTGCTTGAGGCGTTGCTTGGAGAAGGGGTTGGTGTCAAGCAGGCGGCAAGCGTTGCCGCCCGGCTGTTCGGCGGTCGTAAGCAAACCTGGTATGCCCGCTTGCAAGGCATGAAAGGCGAGCATTGAGGCGAACGTTGGGCGCTGGTATGCTTGCCGCCGGAGTTGGCCAGACAGTCGCCGCTGATACCCCTAAAAAGGTGTTGGGGGAGGAAAGTCCGGGCTCCATAGGGCAGAGTGCCAGGTAACGCCTGGGCGGCGTGAGCCGATGGAAAGTGCAGCAGAGAGTAGACCGCCTAAGCCCTTCGGGGCCGGTAAGGGTGAAAGGGTGCGGTAAGAGCGCACCGCGCGCCTGGCAACAGTGCGTGGCAAGGTAAACCCCACTCGGAGCAAGACCAAATAGGGACCCAATGGCGTGGCCCGCGCTGGGTCCGGGTAGGTTGCTTGAGCGCTGTGGTAACGCAGCGCCTAGAGGAATGACTGTCCACGACAGAACCCGGCTTATCGGCCGACTCCCCATTCATCGGGGCATGCCCAGGCATGCCCCCCATTACCCTGTGAGTGTACTGTCTGTGAGCTGTACTATCTGCGAGCTTTACCATGCCGTCATCTGACCAGGCTAGCGCTCAATTCGAACACACCAGTGTGCTACTGGACGGCGCCGTCGATGTCCTCGTGCATCAACCTGATGGCGTATACCTTGACGGCACCTTTGGCCGTGGCGGCCATTCCCGGGTCATCCTGTCGCGCTTGAATGAGGCAGGGCGCTTGATTGCCCTTGACCGGGATCCTCAGGCTGTGGCGGCGGCGTCGGAGATTGCCGACTCACGATTTACCATGGTGCAGCGCGACTTTGCCCGGCTCGCCGACGTTGCCCGCGAGCAAGGCGTGCATGGCAAGCTTGCCGGGATTCTGCTTGATGTTGGCGTATCATCACCACAGCTTGATGACCCTGAGCGGGGGTTCAGCTTTATGCGCAATGGCCCGCTGGACATGCGCATGGATCCCAGCCAGGGTGAAAGCGCCGCGGAATTTCTTGCTCACGCCAGTGAAGCCACCATCGCGCACGTATTCAAAGCCTCTGGTGAGGAACGCTTTGGAAAACGACTCGCGCGGGCGGTCGTCAATCGACGTGTCGAGGCGCCCTTTACGCATACGGTGGACTTGGCCGACGTGCTGAAAGCTGCCCATCCTGCCTGGGAAAAAGGCCGTCATCCCGCCACGAAAGCTTTTCAGGGGTTGCGGATTTACTTAAACGGCGAGTTGGAGCAGCTGGATGCGGCGCTAGAAGCTGCCCTCGAGGCCTTGGCGCCAGGTGGCCATCTGGTGGTCATCAGCTTCCATTCGCTCGAGGATCGCCGGGTCAAGCGATTTATTCGCCACCATGTGCGGGGCGATACCCATCTACCCAAGGGCGTGCCGATTCGTGATGACCAGTTGAACCGTCGTCTCGAGGCGCTGGGTAAAGGAAAACGGCCAAGCGATGACGAGGTGGCCGAAAACCCGCGAGCCCGTAGTGCGGTCATGCGCGCCGCGCGTAAACGAAAGTGATCACGGATGTCAGCATGAGCTTGGAGCAACTTGATCGGTGGTGGTCTTCTTTACAGGCTGGATGGCCGTTTCCTTTGCGCCTGCGGCCCTGGCCAGTGGCACTGAGCCTGCTTTTTTTAGCCTGCCTGGCAACGGCTTTTGGCGTCGTCGTGACGACCCATGCGACGCGGGGGCAGTACGCCGAGCTACAGCAACTAGAGCAAGAGCGGAGCCAGTTGAACACCGAATGGGGGCAGCTGCTGTTGGAGGAAGGCGCGTGGTCAACGCCTGCGCGTATAGAGCAGATTGCCACACAGCGTCTGGGGATGCGCATTCCCGATGTTGACGACGTTGAGGTAATTCGGCCATGAGCACTCAGCGCCGGGGCGTCAGTTCACGCCAAGCGCCTGTCGCCCCCCCGCTACCGGGGGGGCGGTTTTTCTTCGTCATGCTGCTTATCGGCCTAGCAGCTGCAGTCCTGATAGGGCGGATCACCTTACTGCAGGTGATCGACCGTCCTTTTCTGCAAAGCCAGGGGGATGCGCGCACGTTGCGCAATGAAGTCATCCCCGCCCACCGGGGGATGATTACTGACCGCAATGGCGAGCCGCTGGCGATCTCTACGCCTGTAGTAACGCTTTGGGCGAACCCTCAAGAACTCCCCGACGATGCGATTCAACGCATTGTCCTGGCGCAGGCGCTGGGTATGTCGCTGGAGTCGTTTGAAGCCCGGGTGGCGCGCTACAGCGACCACGAGTTCATGTACCTGCGGCGCCAAATGACGCCTGAAGCCGCTCAGCGTATCCTCGATTTGCGCACGCCTGGGGTCTACCCTCAGCGTGAATACAAGCGCTACTACCCTGCGGGTGAAGTCGCGGCACAACTGCTTGGCGTGACCAACGTTGATGATGTCGGACAGGAAGGGCTCGAGCTTGCCTACCAGTCTCATCTGGCCGGTCGTCCTGGGCAGCGACGCATTATCAAGGATCGACGTGGTCGGCTGGTCAGGGAACTGGATGTCATCCGTGAAGCTCAGCCGGGCGGCGACTTGACCCTCTCAATTGATCAGCGTTTGCAATACATGGCCTATCGGGAGCTCCGGTCAGCGGTCGTTGAAAACAAGGCGGATGGCGGTGTCCTGGTCATGATGGACGCCCGCAGCGGCGAAGTGCTGGCCATGGTCAATCTGCCTTCCTATAACCCGAACAATCGGGCAGGGCTCGACCCTCGCGGGCTGCGCAACCAGGCGCTGGTCGATGTTTTCGAGCCTGGCTCGGTGATGAAGCCGCTGGCGATGTCGGCAGTGTTGGAAAACGAGGGTTTTGATCGCGATACCGTTGTGGACACGTCACCGGGCTGGATGCGGATCGACGAGTACACGATCCGCGATTTTCGTGATTACGGTGAGCTGGATCTAGCGGGCATTCTCGAAAAGTCGTCCAATATTGGCATGTCGCATCTTGCCCTTGAGCTTGATGACACTGAGATCTGGGAAAAGTATCGGCAGCTTGGCCTTGGCCAAAGTATGGAAACGGGATTTCCCGGCGAAGCCACCGGCCACTTGCCCTCACCGATACGTCTGTCGCGCAGCGAGCGGGCCGCAATGTCCTATGGCTACGGCCTCTCGGTTTCAGCCGTTCAGTTGGCGAGTGCCTATACGGCGCTTGCCAATGACGGCAAGCGCTTGCCGCCCTCGCTGCTGCGTCTTTCCGAGTCGCCCCAAGGCATTCCCGCAATAGAACCCGGGGTTGCGAATGACTTGCTGGATATTCTGGAAAGCTCGGTAGCCGCTTATACGGGCGGCCGACGAGCGCGGGTTGAAGGTTATCGTGTAGGCGGCAAGACCGGGACGGTCCGTAAATCCAGCCAGGGGGGATATGCAAAAGACGCCTACCGCAGCGTGTTTGCCGGGATTGCCCCGATCTCGGACCCGCGCATCGTGACGGTGGTCATGATCGACCATCCCAAGGCAGGCGAATTCTACGGAGGTGCCGTGGCGGCGCCGGTATTCTCAAGTGTGACAGGTAATGCGCTAAGGTTATTGGACGTGCCTCCTGATCGAGAGGCGGAATAGTGGGAAGGAGATTGCATGACGCTTAGCCCGAATGAGGTGATACAAGCGCTCGCCAAGGTGTGGCCAGCCGGTGGGCTGCCCGCAACGCTGCCATCGTTGTCCGACAATATCAATATCACCAGCGATTCTCGCCAGATCGCCCCTGGCGATATTTTTGTGGCCGTTCCAGGCGGCCAGCTAGACGGTCGCGATTTTATTGATAGCGCCCTTGAGGCAGGTGCGGGCCTGGTGCTTGCCCATGCCAGCCATGGTGATATCACC
Organism: Halomonas sp. G11; assembly: GCF_001663515.1. NCBI lineage: Bacteria > Pseudomonadati > Pseudomonadota > Gammaproteobacteria > Oceanospirillales > Halomonadaceae > Halomonas > Halomonas sp. G11. Next base: position 70,496 of record NZ_LYXG01000040.1, on the reverse strand, counting down.
CTCGATGGCCGTGTCCTGCAGTTACCTTATCTGACACGGCGGCTCGGGGAGCTTGGGCGTGCGCTGTTTCAACTGCCTGAAGGCCCCGAGGTTATCGGTGTCACGGGAACTAATGGCAAAAGCTCGGTGACGCACTACATTGCTGCATTGAGCGATGCGCTCGGGACACCGGCTGGTGTCATCGGCACCCTGGGCGTAGGCCGCTTGGGTGCGCTGAGCGATACCGGGCTTACGACGCCGGGCGCCCTTGCCATGCATGCAGCGCTGGGCGGGCTGGCTCGTCAGGGTGTCAAGCGTGTGGCGCTGGAAGTGTCATCCCATGCCCTTGATCAATCCCGGCTGGATAGCGTTGATATCACGACCGCCGTGTTTACCAATTTGAGCCGTGATCATCTGGATTATCATGGCAGCATGGCTGCCTATGCGGCTGCCAAGGCCAAGTTATTCCGGCGTACTGAGCTTGCCCTTGCCGTGATGAATGGTGATGACCCGCTCGTGCGTCTGATGTTGGCGGGTTGTGATAGCCACGTGCGTGTCCTGGCGACAGGCACCGAAGAGGCCGTCACGCTACGCGTGGTGGGCTGGAATCCGCATAGTGAAGGCCAGCAGGCACTGATCGCTACGCCCGATGGTGAAAAAACGCTGTCGCTGTCGCTGATGGGGCGCTTTAACCTGGATAACGTCTTGCTGGCCATGGCAACGCTATACGGCCTGGGCGAACCATTGGATTCACTGTTCAAAGCGGCAGAGTCGCTTCACCCGGTGCCGGGGCGCATGGAATGCTACCGCCAGGCGGGCGCCCCCAGCGTAGTGATCGATTATGCCCACACGCCGGATGCGCTCGATAACGCACTGCGCGCCCTTGATGGGCATGCGGGCAAATTATGGTGCGTGTTCGGCTGTGGCGGTGAACGTGATACCGGCAAGCGCGCCGAAATGGCGCGTGTAGCAGAAGCGCATGCGGATGGCGTGATCGTGACGGATGATAATCCCCGGGGTGAGTCTGCCGAAAGCATACGCGCTGATATTCTGGCAGGCTTCAGTCAGAAGGCTAAGCCGCTGGAAATAGCCGAGCGAGGCGAGGCGATTGCTTATGCGGTCCGTCACGCCAACCCTGACGATGTCATTCTGGTGGCGGGTAAAGGTCATGAGCCCTATCAGGAAATCAAGGGGGTGCGCTATCCCTACCATGATGGGGAGGCCGTGCAGTCAGCGCTGGCCGCTCGGGAGGCGCTCTAGATGAACTGGACGCTCGGTCGCGTGGCGGCGGCGCTCGCCGTTGAAGCGCCGCCATCCTTGGCGGACATGCCCATCAGCACTGTCGTCACCGACACACGCAAGATGGTGGCGGGAGGCCTGTTTGTCGCCCTCAAGGGGCCGCGGTTTGACGGTCATGATCTATTGGCCGAGGCGCAACAGGCGGGCGCGGCGGCGGCGCTGGTGGAGGCGCCTGTGAATAGCTCGCTGCCACAGTTGGTGTGTCCTGATACCCGTCTGGGATTGGGGTTGATGTCTGCCGCCGTGCGCGAAGACTGGCAGGGCCCTCTGGTCGCGGTGACCGGCAACAGTGGCAAAACCACGGTGAAAGACATGACGGCCGCCTTGCTGGCACCGCTGGGCGCGGTTCATTCCACCCAGGGAAACCTCAATAACGACATTGGGGCGCCATTAACCTTGCTGGCGTTGACGCCGGACCATCAGGCGGCGGTGGTTGAGTTGGGGGCCAATCACCTGGGGGAAATTGCCTGGACGACGCGTCTGGCTCGGCCACAGGTCGCCGTTATTACCAATGTTACCGGTGCTCATGTCGGCGAGTTTGGCGGGATGGGGCAAATTGCCCAGGCCAAGGGGGAAGTGCTGAGCGGTTTGGCGGACGATGGCGTGGCGGTTTTAAATCTCGACGATCATTATTTTGCCTACTGGGCAGTCTGTGCTGCGCCGCGTCATGTGATCAGCTTCAGCATCAAGGGACCGGCGGATATCTGGGCCGAAGCGCTTTCCTGTGACTCCCAAGGGCGTTATGCTTTCACGCTTAACTATCAAGGGCGATCCCTTGGGCGGGTACAGTTACCGCTGCTGGGCAAGCATAATGTGAGTAATGCGCTCGCGGCAGCGGCGGCGGCGTTCTCTCTGGGGGTGCCGCCAGCGCAGGTGATCGAGCGCCTGGCGCGCCTGTCTGCACTGCCCAACCGGCTTGGTGTGCTACCCGGGCTGCGCGGTGTAAACCTGCTTGATGATAGCTACAACGCCAACCCTGGCGCGGTGAAGGCCGCGCTGGAGACGTTGATGAGCCTGCCGGGGCCGCACTGGTGTGCCTTGGGGGCAATGGGGGAGCTGGGTAGTGATTCCAGCGCCTTGCACGCGGACATCGGCCAATATGCGGCGCAGTTGGGGGTCGATCTGCTGTTAACGCTGGGGGAAGCTGCCAAGCCGGCCAGCGATGCCTTTGATGGTGGGTTGCATTTTAATGATCACGCGACGCTTGTGCGTCATCTTCACAATACGTTGCCGCCCAATGCCAGCTTGTTGGTAAAAGGGTCGCGCAGCGCAGGCATGGAACAAATTGTCACCGCCCTGCGCACGGATGAGATAAGGTAAACGCCGTTCATGTTACTTCACTTGGCGAATTTTCTGTCGCAGTATCAATCTGCCTTCCAGGTTTTCAACTATTTAACCTTGCGGGTGATTCTAGCCGCCCTGACAGCGCTGTTTCTGTGCCTATGGCTGGGGCCCTGGGTAATAAGGCGGCTGGTCGAGGGGCAAATTGGCCAGGCCGTGCGTGATGACGGTCCGCAATCACACCTCTCAAAGGCCGGTACGCCGACCATGGGTGGGGCGATGATTCTGATGGCCATGGCGATCAGCACCTTGATGTGGGGGGATCTGACCAATCACTACGTATGGGTCGTGCTAGGGGTGACACTGGGTTTTGGCGCGATTGGCTGGATAGATGATTACCGCAAGGTGGTCGAGAAAAATCCCCGGGGGTTACCGGCGCGCTGGAAGTATTTCTGGCAATCGGTGGTGGGCTTGAGTGCGGCACTGATTCTTTACTTTACAGCGGCCTCGGCAGTGGAAACCAGCCTGCTGATACCGACGCTCAAAGACGTTGCGATTCCTCTGGGCATTTTTTATATCCTGTTAACCTATCTGGTGATTGTCGGCAGCTCCAATGCCGTCAACCTGACCGATGGTCTGGATGGCTTGGCCATCATGCCGACGGTGCTGGTGGCGATGGGGCTGGCGATTTTTGCCTATGCCAGCGGCAACGCGCTTTTCGCTGACTACCTGCATATCCCGTTTATCCTGGGTACCGGCGAACTGGCCGTCTTTTGCGCAACGATAGCGGGCGCCGGGCTTGGGTTTCTTTGGTTCAATACCTACCCTGCACAAGTCTTTATGGGCGACGTGGGAGCGCTTGCTCTGGGCGCTGCGCTTGGCGTCGTGGCTGTTATTGTCCGCCAGGAAATCGTGTTGTTCATTATGGGCGGTATTTTCGTGCTTGAAACCGTCTCGGTCATTTTGCAGGTGGGCTCTTACAAGCTCACTGGGCGCCGGATATTCCGAATGGCGCCTTTGCATCACCACTATGAGCTGAAAGGCTGGCCAGAACCTCGGGTGATCGTGCGCTTCTGGATCATTACCGTGGTGCTGGTGCTGCTGGGGCTGGCCACGCTTAAAGTTCGTTAAGTTTTTTCATTTTCAATGCGACCGGGCCCGACATGGGTCGGTATGAGGGAGCCGGGATGGTTCACGTTCCACCAGGAATAACGCTCGTCGTGGGGTTGGGACTCTCGGGGCGGGCAATATGTCGTCATTTGGCGCGACAGGGCGTGCCCTTCATGGTGGCGGATACCCGCGAGGAACCGCCCGAAATGGCTGATTTCTACCGTGCCCATCCCGACGTTAGCGTTCATTGCGGCCCCCTTGAGGCCCTGGATATTGAAGCGGTGGAAGAGGTCGTGGTGAGCCCGGGTGTCGACCCTCATCATCCAACGTTAGCGCCGCTGGCGGCGCAGATGAACCCTCGCACTGGTGACCCCCGGCTGGTCGGCGAAATGGCCCTGTTTGTGCGTGCGGCGTCCGCGCCCATTGCCGCGATTACCGGCTCGAATGCCAAATCAAGCGTGACGACCCTGCTCGGGCAGATGGCCCAGGCGTCAGGTGTCAAAGCCGCTGTAGGCGGAAATCTCGGCACCCCGGCACTGGATCTATTGGAGCAACAGCCTGACGCTGAGCTATTCATCCTCGAACTTTCCAGTTTCCAGCTCGAAACCACCCCCCGCCTTGGGGCGGCGGTAGCCGCCTTTTTAAACTTATCGGAAGATCACCTGGATCGACATGGTGACATGCAAGGCTATTGTCGTGCCAAGCAAGCCATTTTTCGCGGTGCGCAGCATGCTGTCGTCAATGCCGATGACCCAATGACGTTTCCCAACCAGCCGGTGGCCGAGCTGACGCGCTTTGGCAGTCAGCCGCCAAGCGGTCGTGATCTGGGGTTGGCATTAGCGCAGGGACGGCTAACCCTGATGAAGGGTAAAGCGCCTTGGCTTGCCGCCGATCAGTTGGCGATGGTGGGCCAGCATCATTACCTTAACGGGTTGGCCGCTCTGGCCATGGGAGACGCACTGGGGTTTGATCGAGCGGCCATGTGCGAGGCATTAAAGGCATTCAAAGGTTTGCCCCACCGCAGCGAGCTGATCGCCGAACTCGACGGCGTGAAATGGGTGAACGATAGCAAGGGGACCAACGTGGGAGCGACCCTTGCGGCCATTGAAGGCATTGGCGCCGACTTGAATGGTCGGTTGATATTGCTGGCAGGCGGTGTCGGCAAAGGGGCCGATTTTTCTCCCCTGGCGGCGCCATTAAGCGCCAACGCACGCTGCGTTATCTTGTTCGGCCAGGATGCATTACGTCTGGATGAGGCGTTGTCGGGTCACGTTGAGACGCGTCTGGTGGCGGATCTGGCGCATGCCATGCAAGAAGCGTACGCGCTTGCGAAACCCGGGGACTGCGTGCTGCTGTCGCCGGCCTGTGCGAGTCTGGATCAATTCGTTAATTACCAGGCAAGAGGCGATGCCTTTCGTCACTGGGTAGAGCAAAAAGCACGATTCGTCCACGAGGCAACGTCATGAAGCGACTAGGGGATCTACGCCAGGCACTGTCTACCCAGGGGGCATCCTGTGATATTTGGTTGATTGTGGTGGCGGTGGCGCTGGCGGGCTTCGGTTGGGTGATGGTGAGTTCTGCCTCTATCGGGTTGGTTGACAACAGTTATCACTATGCACAGCAACATGGTGTGTTTTTGCTGCTTGGCATAGCAGCGTGCCTGGTGATGCTGTGTCTTCCATTGGAAGTATGGCGTCAAAACGCCAGCTTGATTCTGCTTGTCAATATTTTCCTTCTCACACTGGTGCTGTTCATCGGTCAGGAAATCAACGGCAGCAAACGCTGGATTGCGCTGCCCGGTCCATTGCCGAGCCTGCAGGTATCCGAGCTCGCCAAGATTGGCTTGATTCTCTACATGGCGGCTTTTATGTCGCGCTTTACCTACGACCTCAGGCGCAAGCCGTTCAGTATGTGGCGGCCACTGGCCGTATTGGCCGTGCCGACCGGGCTATTATTTTTGGCACCTGATTTTGGCGGCATGGTGGTGTTTACAGCCTGCGTTATTGGGATGCTGATGATGGCGGGGGCGTCGCTAACCCTATTGATCGGTAGTGGCAGCCTGTTGGCGACGGGGGCGGTGATGATGGTGGCGCTGGAACCCTATCGGCTGGCTCGCTGGACCAGTTTTTTGGACCCTTGGGCCGATCAGTTTGCGACCGGCTATCAGTTGACCCAGGCACTGATTGCCTTTGGTCGTGGTCATGTCACCGGTACCGGGCTTGGCAACAGCGTGCAGAAGTTGCATTACCTCCCCGAGGCGCATACCGATTTTATTTTTGCAGTGGTCGCCGAAGAGTTGGGGATGTTGGGCGCCATCACAGTGGTGTTGTTATTTACCCTGTTGATTGCCCGGGCCATGTTGGTAGGGCGTCGAGCCGAGCTGTCAGGGCATCTGTTCGGCGCTTATGTCAGCTATGGTATTGGTTTCATTATTGCGGCTCAGGCGTTTATCAACATGGCGGTAAGCTCTGGGCTGCTGCCAACCAAAGGATTGACGCTACCACTGATGAGCTATGGCGGTTCCAGCTTGCTGGTGACCGGCGTCATGATAGGTTTGTTGTTGCGCACTGATGTGGAAACGCGCCAACAGCCTAAACGTGCCTCGACGCCCTATCGCCCGCGGCGTGAACCACGCCTCTCATAATCAAGCTTAAGGAGTTGCCTGTGACACAGCCAGCGCGCCGAGTGCTCATCATGGCAGGAGGAACCGGGGGCCACGTGATGCCTGCTTTATCGTTGGCGCGGGCCTTGATGGCTCAGGGTGTCGAAGTTGAGTGGCTGGGTAGTCCGAAAGGTATTGAAAACCGCCTGGTGCCCGACGCGGGAATCACCCTGCATACCATTGCCATTTCAGGGCTGCGCGGTAACGGCCTTGCAGGCTGGCTGAAGGCACCCTTGAACCTGAGCCGCGCGGTGCGTCAGTCCCGTCGTGTCATGGCAGAATTCAACCCTCAGGTTGTGGTGGGGTTGGGTGGTTTTGCCAGCGGCCCCGGTGGTCTGGCCGCCAGAACATTGGGCATTCCACTGGTGATTCATGAGCAGAACGCCGTGGCGGGGTTGACCAACAGGGTCCTGTCGCGCCTGGCGACCCGCACCTATGCCGCTTTCCCCCAGGCCTTTGGCCAACGGGCGGAAGTGATTGGCAATCCGGTCCGCGACGATATTGCCACCTTGGGCAATCACCCGCGCGATTCGGCGACCATGGCAGGCCGTCCTCTGCGCCTGTTGGTCGTCGGTGGTTCACTGGGTGCCGTGGCCCTCAATGAGCGACTGCCCCAAGCCATCGCCAGCCTGGAGGCTGCAAAGCGGCCGGCTATATGGCATCAGGCCGGCAAGGCGCGGGATGCCGATACCGCGGCTCGGTATGCCGAGCAGGACGTCGAGGCTCGGGTTGAACCTTTTATTGATGATATGGCGGCGGCTTATGACTGGGCCGATCTGGTGGTTTGTCGTGCCGGGGCATTGACCGTTGCAGAGCTGGCAGCCGCGGCCAAGCCAGCCTTGCTGGTGCCTTTTCCATTCGCGGTGGATGATCACCAGCGCGTCAATGCCCAGGTGCTTGTCGAGGCAAAAGCGGCGCTTTGCATCGTTCAGTCCGAGTTGACCGCCGAGCGCCTTAGCCATGAATTGGCAAACTTATTAACGCCTGACACCCTGGCGGCGATGGCCGCTAACGCCCGCCAGGCCGCCTACCTGGAGGCAACCCAGCACTTGGTCGAGGGGTGTCTGGCTGTCATACCGCAAGGAGAGACTGTGTGACCCATTCTGAAACCAAGGCGGCATCAGCAACGACCGCCCCCAATGGTCGCGGCATGCGTCGCATTCGGCGCATTCATTTCGTCGGCATCGGCGGTGCCGGGATGTGCGGCATCGCGGAGGTGCTAGCCAACCAGGGATACGCTGTCAGCGGCAGTGATTTAAAACCTTCGCCGGTTACCGAGCGTTTGAGCCAGTGCGGTGTCAGCATATCGATTGGTCACGCCGAAGCAAACGTGTTTGGGGCGGATGTCGTGGTTGTATCGAGCGCCATTGATCCGACGAATCCAGAAATTCGCTGGGCCCACGATCACCGCGTACCGGTGGTGCGCCGCGCTGAAATGCTCGCCGAGCTGATGCGCTTTCGCCATGGCATTGCGGTGGCCGGTACCCATGGCAAGACCACAACCACCAGCTTGACGGCAACGATACTAGGCGAGGGCGGCCTTGACCCAACCTTCGTGATCGGTGGCAAGCTGACCAGCGCGGGTGTCAATGCAAGGCTGGGTGAGGGTGATTATCTGGTGGCCGAGGCCGATGAATCCGACGCGTCATTTCTGCACCTGCAGCCGATGGTGTCCATCGTCACCAATATCGATGCTGACCACATGGCAACCTACGGTGGTGATTTCTCGCGCCTTAAAAGCACGTTTGTCGAATTTCTTCATAATCTGCCCTTTTACGGGCTTGCAGTGCTCTGCACCGATGATGGCAATGTGCGTGAGCTCTGTGATCAGGTGAAACGCCAGTTCGTCACCTACGGGTTCGACGAGGATGCCGACTACCGAATCATCGATTTTGAGCAGCAAGGGGGCGAGGTGTCGTTTACCGCGTTGCGTCCCGGTGATGCCGACCCGTTACCCATTCGGCTGGCCATGCCCGGACGGCACAATGCGTTGAACGCCATGGCGGCGATTGTGGTGGCCACCGATGCCGGTGTCAGTGATGCAGCGATCACTCGCGCCCTGGCGAACTTTGCGGGCGTGGGGCGTCGCTTTCAGGTGCATGGCCATTACCCCAGCCCGACGGGGGGAGACGTCATGCTGGTGGATGATTATGGACATCACCCCCGGGAAGTGGATATGGTCATCCAGGCGGTTCGGGCAGGTTGGCCTGAGCGGCGTCTGGTGATGCTTTATCAGCCGCATCGCTACAGCCGCACGCGTGATTTATACGAGGATTTTGTCCGGGTGCTCTCCCAAGTGGATACGCTAGTGCTGTTGGACGTTTACAGCGCTGGCGAGGCGGTGATTCCCGGGGCAGAAGGCCGCACGCTGGCGGGTTCGATTCGTCAGCGAGGCGAGGTTGATCCGCTGTTTGTCGAGCATAAACACGAATTGCCCAATCTGCTAAGCCACGTGCTGCGCCCCGGCGACATTTTGATTACCCAGGGTGCCGGTGATGTCGGCGGTATCTCGCTGCGCCTGGCGCAAGCCCAGTTGGCGTTAAATGAGGTAGATCTGTGAGCGGACTCAACTCTGAACCCCTATCGCTTGAGCGTGTTGTCGTCATCTACGGCGGTCAGTCTGCCGAGCGTGAAGTGTCACTGAAGAGCGGTGCTGCGATTATCGCGGCGCTGGAACGCCAGGGCGTGAATGTCCAGGGCTATGACCCGCGCGAGGGTGGTTTGGTCGGCCTGGAAAGACTGGCCCCGACAGCGGTTTTTGTTGCGCTGCATGGTCGCGGCGGCGAAGACGGCACCCTGCAAGGGGCGCTAGAGCTATTGGGCATTCCCTATACGGGCAGTGGTGTCCTGGCGTCGGCATTGGGGATGGATAAGCAGCGCACCAAGCAGGTATGGCATGCCCTGGCGTTGCCAACGCCGGAAAGCATCATGCTCCACGCGGATGCTGACTGGGCCGGGGTGGTCGCGCAGCTTGGTCTGCCGCTGATTGTCAAGCCCGTCCATGAGGGGTCGACGCTTGGCATCAGCATTGTCGACGATCAGGCGGCCCTGGAAGCCGCCTATCATGATGCCGCCCGTTTCGACGCGCGGGTCATGGCGGAGCGATTCATCCAGGGCGATGAATACACGGTGAGCCTGTTAGACGATCAAGTGCTTCCCGCCATTCGCGTTGAAGTACCGGGTGGTTTTTACGACTATGAAGCCAAGTACTTGACCGATACAACGCAATACCACCTGCCGTGTGGCCTGTCCCAAGAGGATGAGGCGGCGCTGGCAGCACTCTGCCAACAGGCGTTTGCCGCCGTGGGCGGGCAGGGCTGGGGACGCGTTGACGTGATGCGTGACAGTGAGGGGCGCTTTTGGTTACTCGAAGTCAACACCGTGCCGGGCATGACCGACCACAGCCTTGTACCTCAGTCGGCCGCCCATGCCGGTATCGATTTTGATCAATTGGTGATGCGTATTCTGCAAACGGCCGGTCAAAAGAGCGCCTCATGAAAAGACGCCAGGCCTGGTTGGGTGGTTTGATGTTGGGTCTGCTGTTGGTGGCAGGTGGCCAGGCGCTCTGGCTGTGGCTTGATCGTCCCATTGAGCGTGTCTCCATCCGGGGCGACTGGGACTACGTCGATGCTGACTATCTACGGACCCAGTTGGCACCTGTCGTTGAAGACAGTCAGTGGTTATCTGCTGATCTGGGGGCGCTAAGGCAACAGGCATTGCGCATTGGCTGGTTGAATGAAGTACGCATAACACGTGAGTGGCCCAATGCGCTGGTGTTTGAGCTGGTTGAGCAAACCCCGGTGGCCCGCTGGAATGACGACTTTCTGCTTAACGCAGAAGGCGAAACCTTTGCATTCGCTCCGATGGAAGCGCCCAAGGGGTTGCCCGACATGGCAGGCCCCGCCGGTAGCAGTAAAGAAGTGCTGGATTATTACCATCAATTAACCCCGCATTTCGCAGGGCTGGATTTACGTTTAACGCAGTTACGCCTAGAGCCGCGAGGCGCCTGGCGGTTACAGTTAAATGATAGCACCTGGGTTATGTTGGGGCGTCGTCAACATCAAGTGCGGCTGGCGCGTTTAAGTGCCTCCTGGCAGCGGGAATTGAGTCGTTTAAGTGACCGCATCCGTTATATCGATTTACGCTACCCCAATGGGGTGGCGGTGGCCTGGCACGGAGAAAGTGAATTTGATGTGCAAAAAGAGTAACGCATCGAAGAAAGGGCGTTTAACGGTGTAAAGTAAGCAGTCGCTGTCGATGAAAACCGCGCAAACGGGGTTTTATTTCCCTTTGATGGCGACTATTGTGATAATTGACTAGTCGTAATGCGCTGATTGTTTCTATACTATGAGCCACTCGTGAATTATAAATGTTAATTCATCTGATTAAGTTGGCTCATTGCTCGGCGATGCAAAGACACAAGTTGGCACTCTTATTAATTAGAGCCCAAGTAAGATTGAACGTTAATTGTTTTTTATTTAAGGCGACAAGGAGATTTCCCGACTCATGGCAGGCTCACCCAACGCATCCAACATGGTGGTCGGGCTGGACATTGGAACGTCCAAGGTCGTCGCGATCGTCGGTCAGCCAACCGACGATGGTGGAATTGAAATTGCGGGCATTGGCTCGCATCCATCCCGGGGCATGAAGCGCGGCGTGGTGATCAATATTGAATCGACCGTGCAGTCGATTCAGCGCGCCGTTGAAGAAGCCGAACTGATGGCGGGCTGCGACATTCATTCTGTCTACGTCGGCGTTGCTGGCAGCCATATCAAGTCAATGAACTCCGATGGTGTAGTGGCCATCAAAGAACGCGAAGTGACACCCTCGGATATCGAGCGAGTAATTGACTCGGCCCGCGCACGGGCTGTTTCAGAAGGACAGCGAGTTCTGCATGTGCTGCCCCAGGAATTTTCAATCGACGCTCAGGGCGGCATTCGCGAACCCCTTGGGATGTCGGGAGTCCGCCTTGAGGCTCAGGTTCATCTGGTAACCGCGGCGCTCAATGCGGTGCAGAACATTGAAAAATGTGTGCGTCGCTGTGGTCTGGATGTGGATGCCATTATCCTCGAGCAGTTGGCGTCCAGCATGGCAGTATTGACCGAGGACGAGCGCGAGCTGGGTGTCTGCATGGTCGATATTGGCGGTGGAACGACCGATATGGCGATCTTCACCGAAGGCGCCATTCGTCATACGGCGGTGATTCCGATCGCGGGCGATCAGGTCACCAACGACATTGCCATGGCGTTGCGGACGCCTACACAGCACGCCGAAGAGATCAAGGTGAAGTACGCTTGTGCGCTGACTCAGCTGGCGGCAAGCGACGAAATGATCAAAGTACCTAGCGTAGGTGACAGGCCGGCTCGGGATCTTTCCCGGCAGGCCCTGGCCGAAGTGGTTGAGCCACGCTATGAGGAGCTTTTTACGCTGGTCAGAGACGAGCTGCGTCGCAGCGGCTATGAAGACATGGTCGCTGCCGGTATTGTGCTGACCGGCGGTACGTCACGTATGGAAGGCGTGGGCGAGCTGGCAGAAGAAATCTTTCATATGCCCGTTCGTATTGCGTGTCCGCAAAATGTCAAAGGGTTGTCAGACGTTGTACGCAACCCTATCTATGCAACGGGTGTGGGTTTACTGCATTATGCACTGCAGGAATCCCGCCATGGGCATGGTCGAGAAAGTCAACGGGGAGTCATCCCTGTGCACAAGGGGCGTACTGACGTCTCCCGGCGTGACGTCAAGGATGGCAGTGCAGCGCTGGCAAGAATCAAAGGCTGGTTCAAAGGAAATTTCTGACAGGGCCGCAAGCGCGGTTCAGGAGACGGGGCTTATGTTCGAATTGGTAGATAGCGCACCCTCGAGCAGTGCGGTCATCAAAGTGGTTGGCGTTGGCGGCGGTGGTGGCAACGCTGTTAACCACATGGTCGAAAGCAACATCGAAGGCGTCGAGTTCATCTGCGCCAACACCGATGCTCAGGCGTTAAAGCGGGTATCCGCCAAAACGGTTCTGCAGCTTGGCGGGGAAATCACCAAGGGCCTGGGAGCAGGCGCTAACCCGGATGTTGGCCGTCAGGCGGCGATGGAAGATCGTGAGCGTATCGCTGAGCTTCTCAACGGCGCTGACATGGTGTTCATCACCGCTGGCATGGGCGGTGGTACAGGCACTGGTGGTGCACCCGTGGTTGCGCAGGTGGCCAAGGAATTGGGCATTCTGACGGTGGCGGTCGTGACGCGGCCCTTCCCGTTTGAAGGGCCCAAGCGTATGCGCGCGGCAGAAGAGGGCATGAAAGAGCTCTCGGAGCATGTGGATTCGCTGATCACCATTCCCAACGAAAAACTGCTTTCTGTGCTGGGCAAGAACGCCACCTTGTTGACCGCCTTCAGCGCAGCCAACGATGTGCTGCTGGGCGCTGTCCAGGGCATTGCCGAGCTGATTACCAGCCCGGGCATTATCAACGTCGACTTTGCCGACGTGCGTACGGTGATGTCCGAGATGGGCATGGCGATGATGGGCACCGGCGGTGCGACTGGTGAGAACCGTGCTCGTGAAGCCGCCGAAAAGGCCATTCGCAGCCCGCTGCTGGAAGATATCGATCTGCACGGTGCGCGCGGCATCCTGGTCAACATCACAGCCGGTCCAGACCTCTCGATTGGCGAATTCAACGACGTGGGTGCCACGGTACAGGAATTTGCCTCCCAGGAAGCGACGATCGTCGTGGGAACTTCCATCGACATGGAAATGTCCGACGAGCTGCGTGTCACAGTCGTGGCGGCAGGCTTGGACGGTGGTCAGCCGAAAGCGGCAACCCGTGAGCCGGCTCGCCGTGCGGCAGAAACCTCGGCAGATTACCGCAAGCTGCAACAGCCCACGGTAATGCGCCAGCAGGCAAACAGCCGTGCCGAAGCTGCCGAAAGCACGTCTGCACGCCCTGAAAAGCGTCGCGCTGCGGATGCTGACGATTATCTGGACATCCCCGCGTTCCTGCGCCGCCAGGCGGATTGATACAAGCTATCAGGTTCATGCTACCGGCAAACGAGAGTTTTATTGGTCAAAACTCTCGTTTGCTGTTAAAGTGAACACTGTTTGATAACTTTCATCCCTTGCGGTTATCCCCGTTATTAGAGTTCGACCACTGCCCATGATCAGACAACGCACCTTACAAAATATCATTCGTGCCACCGGAGTGGGTTTACACTCGGGTAAAAAAGTTCATCTGGCTTTGCGTCCGGCGCCCGCTAATACGGGGATTGTGTTTGTCAGAACGGATCTGGAGCCAATGGCCCAGGTGCCTGCCCGCGCAGAGTTGGTTGAAGATACCAAACTGTGTACTGCACTCAGCTATCAGGGTGTCAAAGTGGCGACTGTCGAACATTTGATGTCGGCGTTTGCTGGATTGGGCATCGACAATGCGTATGTCGATGTCAGCGCCCCAGAAGTGCCTATCATGGACGGCAGTGCAAGCCCGTTCGTCTTCCTGATTCAATCGGCGGGTATTCTGGAGCAGGAAGCAGCCAAGAAGTTTATTCGCATCAAGCGTCCGATCAGCGTGACAGAAGACGATAAAGAGGCGACCTTTCTGCCGCATCAGGGGTTCAAGGTTTCCTTTGCCATCGACTTTGATCACCCGGTGTTCGACCAGCAAAAGCAAACGGCACTGATCGACTTTTCGACGACCTCCTTCGTTAAAGAAGTCTCCCGGGCGCGTACCTTCGGGTTTATGCGTGACCTTGAATTCTTGCGCTCGAACAACCTGGCATTAGGCGGAAGCCTGGATAATGCCATCGTTGTCGATGACTATCGAATCGTCAACGAGGGCGGGTTGCGCTACGAAGACGAGTTCGTCAAGCACAAGGTGCTGGATGCCATTGGTGATCTGTACCAGCTGGGTCATAGCCTGATTGGCGAGTTCCGCGGTGTTAAGTCGGGTCACGCATTGAACAATCAATTATGTCGCGAGTTACTTGCCCAGCCCGATGCCTATGAAATTGTCACCTTTGAAGAAGAAAAAGCGGTTGCGCCGATTTCCTACTCGGCCCCCGCCATGGCATAGTCAGCCTTGCTGGATGGATCTTCCCAAAAACGCACCGCTCAGGCGGTGCGTTTTTCGTTCATGGACCGCAATGATTTAAAGGAAGCGTCTTGGGATGGATTTTGAAAAGTTGCGTGAAAACACTCGCCGGTTGTTCTCGTAAGCATCAAGCTCAGCATCTATCTGGAAACGTTCGCTGTCCGACGTGAGCAAAGTGCGCGTCCGGGTGCGTACATCCCAATCTTGTCGCTGCAGTTGACGCTCGGCCACCACCTCGCCGCGTATTGACTGGAAGTCGTCGCCTTCATGTGAGTAGAGTTCCCGAGTGCGATCAGTAATCACCAGATCGATATCCTCAAGGTGATAGCGCCCCTCGTCCTTGATGACTTCAAGGGTAGAGTGATTGGTTTGTAGATCCCGGTGAATCAGCCAGCGGTGTTCGCCAGGTTCCAGTTGGGTTACTGGCGGCGGTGTCGGTGCGGTCGGCGCTTCAAAGGCTACTTCGTCATCCTCTGGCTGCGGATGGCGAGTCGGCAGCCACAGGCGACACTCCTGAGTATGCAAGGTTAACTGGCTTGGTTCTGGTGATGGCCAAGCCAGTGGCCAATAGGAACTGGATACCGCCAAGCGCAGGCTGTGACCGGCGGGGAATACCTGACCAAGATCGTTGAGTTTTACCCGGATGCGGTAGAGTTGGCCCGGTACCAGGGGCTGGGCGCGATCATGGCCGGCCCAGTGGTTGAGGTTATACAGGCCATAGGTACAGCGGGTGGCCTTGCCATCAGGCGCTACGTCGGAAAGTCGCACTGCAACCATGCCGACCGGCTTATCGCAGGCAAGCACAAGGTCTACCTCCGGGGCGCCCAGCAGCGTTAGATCCTGTTCCAAAGGCTGGCTGTCGAACACCAGCGAACCACCGTCTTCCTCGCGCTGGTCATGGGGTAAGTCTGGGCCTGCTGCGTAGGAACACCATTTGCCAGCAAAGAAGCCTACGCTAAGGGGTGACTGCACGGTAAGCGCGGCGGTTTCTTCAGGTTCCCCCTGCTTTTGGATCAGCCGCCCGGGGGCCAGTCGAAAAGGCCAGGTTACCACATTGCTAGACGGCCACTGGTGCTCAGCCACCCAACGACCAGGACGATGCCGGTAATGGGCGCTGGGTTGCATGCTATCCTGTACCCAGGCGCGCAGCTTGGGTTCGCGGTCAATGCCAGTGTCGCGATCCTTGAGCCAGCGATCCCACCAGCGTAGTAGTTCCTGTTGAAAAGCGATGGCCGGACCAGGCACGCCCTGGTGGGGATATTTGTGGCTCCATGGGCCGATCAGGCCGAGCCGAGGAACCTTCAGATGCTCGAGTAGCCGGAAGACGGCGTTGGTATATCCATCCGCCCACCCGCTGACCGCCATGACCGGACAGCGGATGGCATCATAGTTCTCGCAGACGGAGCCGTGCTGCCAATAGGCGTCGCGCTGCTGATGGGACAACCATTTCTCCAGCCATAGGCCGCTACCTTCCAGGCGCTGATGCCACAGGTCTCGCCATTGAGAACCGACCAGTTGCGGATCCGGCGGCAGGCTGTTGAAAGCGAACATCACCGATGCCCAGGAAAGGTTGTCGCCGAGTAGGCAGCCGCCCATGTAATGCACATCGTCCGCATAGCGGTCGTCGGTGGCTGACACTGCCACTACCGCCTGTAGCGCCTTTGGGCGGCGTGCAGCAATCTGCAGGCCATTGAAGCCACCCCATGAGATGCCCAGCATGCCGACCCGGCCATTACACCAGGGTTGTGCGGCGAGCCAGTCGATCACCGCCTCGCCGTCGTCAAGCTCTTGTGGCAGGTATTCGTCACTCAGTACGCCGCTCGAATCACCGCTGCCACGAAGATCTACCCGTACGCTGGCGTAGCCGTTGGCGGCAAACCAGGGGTGCATGGTCGCATCCCGTGTTCGGGTGAAATCACGCTTGCGGTAGGGGATGTACTCAAGGATCGCTGGTACGGGATGCTGTTCGGCGTCTGCTGGTAACCAGATACGGGCGGCCAGTTCCACTCCGTCTTTCATGGGAATCGAGACATGCTCGAGCTGACGCACACGATGTTTGGCTTCCATCATCACCTCATTCATAGTTGGTAGCCACGCGTTGTGAGAACCTGAAGCCCAGTATCTGCATGGCTTCATGAAAGTGGCGGGTCAACTCCTCGCGGCTGTTACCTCCAAGGAAGAGGTCGCCGAGTTCGAAACTGTAACTGTCCTGGTTGGGCAGGTCGGACAGCTCCATGCCTTCATGGACATGGCTGAAAAACAGCGCATCGGGGAAACGTTGACGCAATCTTGCCAAGTCACCTTCTGTGGGGGCCCGGGTAACCCTGGCGGGGGCATAGACCCGGGGCATGAACTTGGCAGCATAGCGCCAGCGGCCTGCGCCGCGCCGGAAGCGAGGTTCACGGCCCAGTGCCACATCGATGGCCACCTCGTGGTGAGAGGCGCCATCCACCAGCGCGAACAGGGGGGAGTGGGACTTGGAAATGCGCGGGTTGATCTCCAGAAGACGTAGCTTGTCGAGTTCCTCGTCCCATAAAAACTCGATATTGAAGGGCGTATGACGAAGTCCCAGGTGCCTTACTATGCGGCAACTGGCCTCTTCCATGCGCTGGCCTACTTCTTCGGGCAGGTCCGACGGATAGTGATAACCGACGAAGCTCACCTGATTGGGCCCGCGCAGGGAGTCGATAATCGCGTAGGTTTGCGGCTCACCGTCTAGCACATAGCCTTCCACCGTCGTGCCGCGTCCGCTGATGATGCCTTCGGCGATGCAGAACTTGCCGTTCAACAAGGCGCGACGCTGCCCCAAATGGGCGCGTTGCATCAGCGTGTTGAAGGGGGCGGCGAACTTGTCGATACCGGCGCGAATCTGCTGCAAGGCGTGTTTGAGATCTTCGCGTCCATCCACCCGGAACCCAAGGGTGCTGGAGAATGCCACAACCGGTTTCAGCCAGAAGGGATAGGGTAACGGTGGATCGTCTGCTACGGCATCATCACGGGGGTCGACCAGCGCAAACGGCGGCAACAGTTCGGGAATGATTTCTTCCCCGACCAGGCGAGTGGCATATTTGTTTTCGCATAGCAGTACCGATTCCAGCGATGGGCCGTTCAGCCCCAATTGCGCCTGCAGCAAGGGGAGCAGGCTGGTGGTGGGAAAATCCCAGTGGCCAATTATCGCGTCCACGCCGCCTTCAATTTCCGACAGTTCCCGCTGGGCACTGTGCAGAAACTCCTCAATGGGATAGCGATCGGGATTGACGATATGGTGGTAGGGGATCAGGCCGTGAAAACAATAGTTGTCGGCACCACGTACGTCTTCCAGAAGCTGGCGATGGAAATCGTCGAGCCCGATCACGGCGATATTCTTGCCATCACTCATGGTGTCCTCCAAGTGTTTTCCTGGAAAGACGAGGCTTAACTCCCTATTTAATAGGTTAAAAAAAGCTTGAATTCAAGGGCGCGTAGGGGGTTGAAAATGGCGTTGTCGCCTCTATCTGAGTAGGTGTACAGATAGAGTGAAAGCTAAAGGAGGTGAAGCTCAATGGCACGTTTACCTTCCATTCGTGATCACGAACCAAGCAGCTTGCTGCGTCAGTTCAGCAGCGAGATAGAACGGCTCTTCGATCAGGATCGACCCGGCATTCCTTCTCTCTCAGGGCAGTGGAGTCCGGCAGTGGATATCCGTGAGGAGCCCGAGGAATATGTGATCGAGGCCGAAGTGCCGGGTATCGATCCCAAGGATCTGGAAGTAACGCTTGAAAATGGCGTGTTGACACTTCGTGGACAACGCCAGGAAGAGAATGAGAGTGAACGCAACGGCTTCCGTCATGTGGAGCGCTCATATGGCGCTTTCGTACGGCGATTCACCTTGCCGGGAGCCGCCAGTGACGAAGATGTGGAGGCCCGCGCTGACAAGGGCGTACTGAAATTACGCATCAAGAAGAAAGAGCAGAGCGGGCAGCGCCGCATTGAGGTACAAGGCTAAGCTGGAACTGTGACTCACTCAGCGGGAAGCCCTGGCTTCCCGTTTTTTTGTCAGCATACAATGGCCTGACCCAGATTTTGGGCGGTATACAGGTATTAGGTTCAACTGCATAGGTCGCACCTTCGTTTTGACTTGGGTCTTGTAGACGCGCGGAGTGCTTGCGCTTTTTTAAATAGCTTTCTGATGCATTCACCATGGGGTTAAGGAGTGCTTATGTCCTGGCTTATTGGCGACACTCGGAGGCCACAGCCAAATGGAAGCCAGGAGGGCGACGCACATCGAAAGGTGGTTGGTCTGGTGCCTGCCCCAGAAATGCCCGCCGAAGTTTCCCGACGGATAATCGAACGGCTACCTCCGCTTTTGGCCGATTATGTCGACGATCGGCTGAGTTGGGAGGTGGAGCTGATCGTTGATCCTTTGATCGGTGTTGCAGAGGATTCTACGGATATCGTCGGGAATCTTATCAATTATAAATGGCATCGGCAGTGGGACTATGTCATCTGCATTACCGATCTACCGATCCGCAAGCGCAAGCGTTTCGTGGTCGCTGAGGCCAGCAAGGCAAATGGCGTTGCGCTAATTTCATTGCCAACCTTTGGCGCTACCACCATACGCCGTCGTCTTTGCGAGGCGATACTGCAACTGGCCAACGAAATGCATCATGGAAGCTCGGTCGAGGCCCGCACTCGCCAGTCGTGGCATACTGCGAGATCCCAAAAGGTACATGAGAGTCTGCGTGGGCAGGGGGCCTGGCAACTGCTGGGAACGCATCTTTACGAGAAGCTGTTTCCGATTCGTCGGCTCACTCTGACCAGCGAGGAGCACACCATCGACGTGCGCTTCATCGCCGAGACCTGGATCAACGGAAACTTGCGCATCCTGGCTGGCATGGTGCGCGCCAACCGGCCCTGGACCATTTTCCCCGCTTTCAAAGGAGTTATTGCCGCCGCGTTCGCAACCGGTACCTATGGCCTTGTGTTTCCCAATCTTTGGCAGCTCAGCGATCACTATGCTTGGCCCCGCCTTGTCTTGCTGATGATGGTTGCCATGCTGGCCATGATCGCCTGGATCATTCTTGCCCATAATCTTTGGGAACCGCCCCAAAAGGCCTCGTCGCCATATCTTGCGCGCCTCTATAATGCCGTTACCGTGCTGACATTAAGCGCTGGTGTTGCCTTTTATTATATGATTCTGCTGATTTTGTTCTGCATAGCAGCGCTTGTCTTTGTTCCGTTCGACATGCTGGAAGCCAAGCTCGGTCACGGGATAGATCTCTTGGATTACATTGTGCTTGCCTGGCTCACGACCTCGGTGGCCACTTTTGTCGGCGCGCTGGGGGTAGGGTTGGAAGACGAGGAAACAGTCAGAAATGCTACTTACGGTTATCGCCAGCGACGTCGCAACCAACGAAAAGGCGAGGGTCGAAATGACTTGGCTGAATAAAGGGCCCGAGTGCCTTTTCTATACTGTCGAGCTGAGCTATCCGGTTCAGTGCTTCTGGTTGTTCTCATTGCCGCCCTCATGGTCCTGAGCCGCATGTGAGGCTAACCTTTCCAGAGCTTGTTTGAGCGCGGGGTGGTCGGTGTCTTCGGCGCACTGGCTGAGTGTTTTGCCCGCTGAACTCGACAGAGAGCGGGTGTTGCGCAGGGGAGGCTTGATGGTTTTTACAGGACGTACCTTGAAGGTAAACCCGGTGACGCCCTCGAATCCCGGCAACTGATGGATAAGGCCCAGCAGCCGGTCCTGCTCGTAGCGCAGCCAGGTTAACCATTGGGCCTGGCCGCTGATCAGCGTCAAACGGCCGTCGCGAAACCCGCCAACATAAATATGCTCGCGCATTGCCTCGGGCAGGTGGGCCTGCAGGTGCCGCTGCGCCTGATCGATAAGCGAAGAGAGGCGCATAAGCTTTCCGATATCGCCCGACTTGCCCATCAAACGACTGATGGGCTGTGCCTGAGATCGCTTAACCTTTATACTCATACGCTTGATTCCTAAGGTATCGCTTATTGCCCTATGCACAGGTACCTTGCCTTTACACAGGTGCCTTATTTAGATGCTTACCGGCAAAGGTGATGTCGGGCACACGTCAGGTTGCCCGACCCGTAAAGCCTAACACGCTCAGGAGTTTGTCCACAGCATGTCGCAAGCGTTGAACATTGCCTCGGTATTGCCTCGGCGTCAGCGTCGCCATAGCCTGGCACGGTGGTGGCTGGCAGGCCTGTTGGTTGGCTGCTTATTGCCGACCAACCTGACCTACGCGGAAGCGCTACGGGGTGGTGAGCGCAGCGTGGTGGCGTGTATTTGGGTACCCGCCGTATTGCGCGCGCGGACGCGCTTGATGGCAACCCGGCGTCGCGCGCTGCGGCGCTTCTGGGTTGTGGTGAAGCCCTTAGTGTCGCCTAAACCTTTTGCATTCAAGCGTTTTGTTAGTGTGCTAGTGGCCGCACATGATGTATTCAGTCGTCGTGGCCCCCCTCAGATTCCCCCGTTTTACGGCCGATAGACAGTCAACCTTCTTCATCAATGGAACGGGGTGACCCTGCCAAGGGCGCTCGTGGCTAGTTGGAAACTACATGATCAATAATTTATTACGTAAGGTCGTCGGTTCAAAAAATGACCGTGATGTGAAACGCATGCTCAAAAGCGTGCAGCACGTTAATGCGCTGGAAAGTGAGTTCGAGGCATTAAGCGATGCCGAACTGCAGGCCACCACGGCAACATTGCGCCAGCGACTGGCGGACGGCGAATCGCTGGACAGCTTAATGCCGCACGCCTTCGCGATGGTTCGTGAAGCCAGCAAACGCGTCATGGGCATGCGTCACTTTGATGTGCAGATGGTTGGCGGGATCACCCTGCATCGTGGCCGTATCGCTGAAATGAAAACCGGCGAGGGTAAGACCCTGGTGGCAACGCTCGCTGTTTACTTGAATGCGCTACCGGCGAAAGGCGTTCACGTGGTGACGGTGAACGACTACCTGGCCCGCCGTGATGCTGAATGGATGCGCCCGCTGTATGAGTTTTTAGGGCTCACCGTCGGGGTTATTTTCAGCGGTCAGACCAGCGCCGAAAAGCGTCATGCGTATCACTGCGATATTACCTACGGCACTAACAACGAGTTTGGTTTTGATTATCTGCGCGATAACATGGCCTTTTCGCTTGAAGATAAAGTCCAGCGTGAGTTGCACTACGCGATTGTCGATGAGGTGGATTCGATCCTGATCGATGAAGCGCGTACGCCGCTGATTATTTCAGGTGCTGTGGACGAGAATACCGATCTGTACAAAGTGGTTGACCGTCTGTCGCAGCAGTTGGAAAAAGGCGAAAAGTCCGAGGACGACGAAACGCCGGTCACGGGGGATTTCGTCCTCGAGGAAAAGCAAAAACAGGTTGAACTGACCGAGCAGGGCCACAATAAGGTCGAGGCACTCATGCGTGAAGAGGGGCTGCTGGGGGAAGATGACTCCCTGTATGCGGCTCAAAACCTCAACCTGCTTCAGCACATGCACTCGGCGTTGCGAGCTCGCTATCTCTACCACCGTGACGTTGACTATATGATCTCCGACGATCAGGTAGTGATCGTCGACGAACACACCGGGCGCTCCATGCCGGGGCGCCGTTGGTCGGAGGGTCTGCACCAGGCTGTCGAAGCTAAAGAGGGCGTCACCGTTCAGCGCGAGAGCCAGACCCTGGCCTCGACCACCTTCCAGAACTACTTCCGCCTCTACGACAAGCTCGCCGGTATGACCGGTACGGCCGATACCGAGGCCTTCGAATTCCGCCAGATTTATGGGCTTGATGTGGTGGTGATTCCCACCAATCGGCCGTTGAAGCGTAAAGACCTCAATGATTTGGTCTACCTGAGCGCGGAAGAGAAATACGAAGCCATTATCCAGGACGTCAAAGTACAGACTGAGGCGGGTCGCCCTGTGCTGGTGGGTACGGCCTCCATCGAAACCTCCGAATACATTGCGCACCTGATGCGTGAGGCCAATCTCGCGTTCAACGTTCTCAATGCCAAGCAACACCAAAGTGAAGCCGAGATCATTGCCCAGGCGGGGCGTCCTGGGGCGGTAACGATCGCCACCAACATGGCGGGCCGGGGTACCGATATCGTGCTGGGGGGTAACTGGGAAGCTGAAGTGGCCAAACTCCAGCAGCCCAGCCAGGCGCAGATTGATGCCCTGAAAGCAGAATGGCAGGAGCGTCACGACGCCGTTCTGGAAGCCGGCGGTTTGCACGTGATCGGCTCCGAGCGCCATGAGTCGCGGCGGATCGATAATCAGCTGCGCGGCCGTGCCGGGCGCCAGGGTGACCCTGGGTCCACCCGCTTCTTCCTGTCCCTCGAAGACAGTCTGATGCGACTGTTCGGGTCTGACCGCGTCAAGCGTCTGATGCAGGCGATGGGCCTGGAGCGTGGCGAAGCCATCGAGCACAAGATGGTCTCCAATGCCGTGGAGCGAGCGCAGAAGAAAGTCGAGGGGCGCAACTTCGACATTCGTAAACAGCTCCTTGAATACGATGATGTGGCCAACGACCAGCGCCGGGTCATTTATCAGCAGCGTAACGACATACTGGCCGCTGATAACGTGGCAGACGCTGTTGCGGGTATCCATGAAGAAGTCATGGAAGAGGCCATCAGCGACTTTGTTCCGCCGCAAAGCCTGGCCGAGCAGTGGGACCTGCCGGGCCTGGAAGCGCACCTGAAAACCGAATTCAACCTGGATGCGCCGGTCGTCGAATGGGCAGAAGCGGATCAGCGCTTCAACGAAGAGAAGCTGCGCGAACGCCTGCACACCATGCACCGGGAAGCCTACGCCGCGAAAATCGACGCCGCCGGTGAAGCGCTTATTCGCCGGTTTGAAAAGCAGGTGATGCTGCAGGTTCTCGACACCCGCTGGAAAGAGCACCTGCAATCCATGGATCACCTGCGTCGCGGTATTCACCTGCGTGGCTATGCGCAGAAAAACCCCAAGCAGGAATACAAGCGTGAAGCGTTTGAGCTTTTTCAGCAGTTGCTGACGAACATCAAGGCAGACGTGACACGGATTCTCAGCCATGTACAGGTCCGCCAGCCGGAAGAAGTGGAAGCCCTGGAGCAGAAGCGTCGTGAAGCGCTGGAGCGTGAAAAAGCCACTGCTGCCAGCCGCCATGACGACCCGGACGCTGCCGCGGCCGACGAAACCGACGCGCCTAAAGAGGCACCTGGTGCCGATGGCCGTCCCGTTCGTCGCGAAGGCCCCAAGGTTGGACGCAATGACCCCTGTCCGTGCGGATCGGGCAAAAAGTATAAACAGTGTTGCGGTAAGCTCGACTAAGTGCAAACGCCACGCTTAAGGAGATTTACATGGCGGTAGGATCAATACCCTTCCCCCCGATGCCGACTCTGGACGGGGTGCGTTTGGGTTCGGCCATGGCCGGGATAAAAAAGCCAGACCGTCGTGATGTCGTGGTCATTGAGTTGCCCGAAACGTCGACGGTGTCAGGGGTGTTCACCCGTAATGCCTTCTGCGCCGCTCCGGTGAAAGTGGCAAAGGAGCACTTTCAGCGTAGCGCTGAAAACGGTCAAGCTCCTCGCTACTGGTTGATCAATACGGGCAATGCCAATGCAGGCACCGGTGACGCTGGCCTTAAGGACGCCCGTGACAGCTGCACCTCGGTTGCCGAGCAGGTGGGTGCCAACCCCTATGCCGTGCTGCCGTTTTCCACGGGCGTGATCGGCGAGCCAATGCCCATGGCGCGCCTTCTTGACGGCATTCCTGTGGCGCTTGGCGATTTGGCAGGTGATGGCCAGGCCTGGCAGCACGCGGCTGAAGGTATTTTGACCACCGATACACGTCCCAAGGGGGCGAGTGTGACCTTGGCGATCGGTGACCGCGAGGTTGTCATCAACGGAATCGCCAAAGGCTCGGGCATGATCAAGCCCAACATGGCCACCATGCTGGGCTTTGTAGTGACGGATGCGGGAATCGATCAGGCATTGCTGGATCGCCTGCTGCGCGAAACGGTCGATCGCTCGTTCAACTGCATTACCGTTGACAGCGATACCTCGACCAATGACGCCTGCATGTTGGCGGCAACCGGCACGGGGTTGCGCATTGAAAACGATGCGCATATCGACATCTTTCGCAACGGTTTGCAGCGGGTAATGACGGAGTTGGCGCAGGCCATAATTCGCGATGGTGAAGGTGCGACCAAGTTTGTCACCTTGCAGGTCGACCAGGCTCGTAGCCGTCAGGAAGCGCTTGATGTGGCCTTTACCGTTGCCCACTCCCCCTTGGTCAAGACGGCACTCTATGCGTCTGATGCCAACTGGGGGCGTATTCTTGCCGCCGTTGGTCGGGCGCCGGTCGATGCGTTCGACGTTGAAAAGGTCATCATCGAGCTTGGCGATGTGCGCCTGGTGGAAAACGGCGGTCGAGCGGCAGGGTATACGGAAGAAGCCGGTAGCCAGGTGATGGCCAACGATGAGATTACCATCCGCATTTGTCTGGGGCGGGGAGACGAGAATGCCACAGTGTGGACGTCGGATCTCTCCCATGACTATGTATCGATCAACGCTGATTATCGTAGCTAAGCGACAAACGCTCGTCGCCGCTTCGACGTCAACAGATCTTAACAGCGATATAATACCGCTATCGCTCAGCGGGTGTGCACACAGTGGATAGAGACGTAATGAATATCATGGTTAAACGACGGGTTCATGTGGCAGCCGCTGCCATTATCAGTGCTGACAAGCAGCAGGTGTTGATTGCCAGGCGGCCTTCGAACGTTGATCACGGCGGACTATGGGAGTTTCCCGGCGGCAAGCTGGCCCCCTACGAAACCGGGTTGGAAGGCTTGAAACGCGAATTGCACGAAGAGCTGGGCGTCGAAATTATCAATGCGCAACCATTGATCCGGGTGCATCATGAGTATTCTGACAAACATATACTGCTGGATGTCTGGCAGGTGCATGCCTTTGCAGGTGAACCCTTTGGCCGCGAAGGCCAGGCTGTTCGCTGGGTCCCCATGGAGGAACTGGTCAACTACCCGTTCCCGGCAGCAAATTTGCCCATCCTGCGGGCTGTCATGCTACCGACCGAATACCTGATCACCGGTGAAGAAGCCGATGAAGCCCGTTTTGATGCACGGCTGACCCGGGCGTTAAACGAGGATAACATCCGGCTGGTCCAACTGCGCGCCAAGCAGCTGACGCACGATGCTTACGTGGCAAGGGCGCAGCGCGCGCTGACGCTGTGTCGCGAGGTGGGGGCGCGGTTGCTGCTCAATGGCGACCCCTCGCTGCTCGATCAGGTGGATGCCGACGGCATACATCTGACCAGCGAGCGCCTTATGCAGCTTGAGCGTCGGCCGATTGCGGAAAACAAATGGCTGTCGGCGTCGACCCATGACCCCAGGCAGTTGGAGCAGGCGGCTGCGCTAGGCTGTGACTTCGTCTCGCTGTCGCCATTGCGCACCACGCCGTCGCACCCCGATGTAGCCCCCATCGGCTGGCACGATTTTCAGCAGTGGGTGGAGCGCGCTGGCATGCCGGTCTTTGCGTTGGGCGGCATGACGCGTTTTGATGCCAATCACGCCCGCGCCGTGGGCGCCCAGGGGATTGCCTCCATCCGCGATTTCTGGAAATAGGCAGGGCATCAAAAACGCCTGTCTGGTTAATCCCAGGCAGGCGTTTTGCCTAACAACAGAAGGGCGTCCGGCGGCTAGTCCCTGAAGCGGCGGGTCAGCTCGCCATAGGCATCGATCCGACGGTCGCGCAGGTAAGGCCAGATACGCCGCGTGTTCTCACTGCGGGCCATATCGACCTCCACGACCAACTGCTCAGACGTCTCTCCGGCTCTTGCCAGCAGTTCACCCTGTGGCCCGCAGATAAAACTGCCTCCCCAAAACTGGATGCCTGCACCCACGCTAGACGGATCGGCCTCAAACCCAACCCGGTTGGCGACGACCACGGGTAACCCATTGGCGACGCCGTGAGCGCGCTGGATGAGCGTCCAGGCGTCCTGCTGACGGGCCTTCTCGGCAGCGTCGTCGTTGGGGTCCCAGCCGATGGCGGTGGGGTAGAGGAGCAGCTCGGCGCCGGCAAGGGCCATCAGGCGCGCGGCTTCGGGATACCACTGATCCCAGCAAACCAGCACGCCCAGACGGCCCAGAGAGGTGTCTATCGGCGTAAACCCCTCGTCGCGGGCGGCGTCGTGATCGCCGGGGGTGAAGTAGAATTTCTCGTAAAAACCGGGGTCGTCGGGGATATGCATCTTGCGATACTGGCCCACGCGGCCCTCGGCACGGTCATATACCACCGCGGTATTGTGATAGAGCCCGGGCGCGCGGCGCTCGAACAGCGAGCCGACGAGTACGATGTCCAGCTCCCGGGCCAACTCGGCGAGCCGTTGGCCCGTGGGCCCGTCCAGCGGCTCGGCCAGGTCGAACACCGAGGGGTCTTCGTATTGGCAGAAATAGTGCGTGGCATGCAGTTCCTGGAGCAATACCAGCTGAGCACCCTGCTGCACGGCGTCGCGAATGCCCGCTTCACTGGCGGCCAGACTTTGGGTCTTGTCGGGCCAGGCTTGCTGTTGCACGATGCCGACGGTGACGGGGCTTTTCATGATGATTCCTCCGCGGTCTGATGAGCAGTGGCGAGCGTGCCTTGGGGGAGCTGCATGGTTAAACAATGCAGGCTGCCGTGTTGGCGAATGACGTGACTGCACTCGATGGGAATGAGCGTATGTTCGGGAAAGGCGACCGCCAGAGCGTTCAGCGCAATAACGTCGGCGGGGTCCCCGTAGGTGGGTACCAGTACAGCCCCATTGATGATCAAAAAATTGGCGTAAGTGGCAGGCAAGCGGCGACCATCGTCGGGTGCATAGCAGGCCTGAGGCCAGGGCAGCGGAATTAGCCGATAGGGCTCGCCATTACGCTGCCGAAACGCCTTGAGCTCCTGCTCCATCGCTTGCAGGGCTGGGTAGTGAGGATCCGTCGGGTCGTCACAGCGCACATAGGCGATGGTTGTCGGGTTGCAAAAACGCGCCAGGGTATCAATGTGGCTATCGGTGTCGTCGCCTTCCAGATGGCCATGAGCCAACCACAGCACGCGATCTATCCCTAAGTCTTCCTCAAGCTGTTGTTCCAGCTGCCGCCGGGTCATCTGCGGGTTGCGGTTGGGATTGAGCAGGCAGGCCTCGGTGGTGAGCAAGGTGCCGTCGCCGTCCGTCTCAATCGCGCCGCCTTCCAGCACTAGCTCCCGAGGGCTGACGGGGCAGTTCCACACGCCTTCCTCGGCAAGCCGCTGGGTCAGCCGATTATCGCGATCGGCAGGAAATTTGCCGCCCCAGCCGGTGAAGGTGTAATCCAACAGTTGCAATGTCCCCGTTTCATCGGCGACGGTAATCGGCCCGTGATCCCGTGCCCAGGTGTCGTCGCTGGGCGCGACACACAGCCGTAACTGACCTTCGGGTACTCCATAGGCGTCGAATGTCGCTGCCAGGCGTGTGCGCGTGGCGTCGTCAGGCACGCTGATGAGCACTCGCTGATGGCGGGTCACGGCGATGACAATACGCTCGAGTGTGCCTTCAATGCCGCCCAGGAGTGCCTGCCAGTCGCCATCCGGGCATGGCCAGGTGAGTTGAATGCCATCCTGAGGATGCCACTCGGGTAATAAACGATAGGTCGAAGTGGTCAACGTAAAGCCGCTCGCAGCGAAGATAAAAGAGGGCGCGTCGGGCGCCAGTCGAATCGGCGCAATGTAGGGGCTGGCGCGAAAAGTTGCAAGTATAGAGAATCATGAGGGAACGCTGGCGGCGGATGTGCCTCTAAAGCCCGCTTACACATATGCAGCGATGCTAAAAAAACCGTACCATGAGCGCTGACTTATAAGGAATGACGCCATGCTTGATCGTTTGCCTTTTCTGGTGGGGCTGCGCTACGTGCGCGCTAAACGCCGAAACCATTTTATTTCGTTTATATCGCTGACTTCCATGCTGGGACTGATGCTGGGCGTGGCGGTACTGATTCTTGTTCTGTCGGTAATGAACGGGTTTGACCACGAGCTGCGTACCCGAATCCTGGGTATGGTGCCGCACGCCAAAATCGAAGCTCGCGAGGGCATGGTGGAGTGGCAGTCGCTGGCCGAAAAGATTATGCAGCGTGACCGCGTCGAGGGTGTCGCCCCCTACGTCGAACAGCAGGGCATGTTTTCGGTGGGCGGCAACAATGAAGGCGCCATGGTCAACGGTATCCATCCCGACTGGGAAGATAAGGTATCGATTATTGGCGAGCATATGCAGCGAGGCGAGTTAAGCGACCTGGTGCCGGGCGAGTGGAATGTCGTGCTGGGATCCATGTTGGCCCGACGCCTGGGCGTCGATGTGGGCGATCGCGTGACCTTGCTGGTTCCTGAGGCCTCGATTACCCCGGCGGGCGTATTTCCGCGTCTCAAACGCTTCACCGTCAGCGGCATCTTTAGCGTTGGTGCCGAGCTTGACGCTAACTTAGCTTACGCTAATATCGAGGACATGCAGACGCTTGGCCGTCTTGGTGATGCGATCGGCGGGCTGCGTCTTGAACTGGACGACCTGTTTGTCGCCGGTAGCGAAACACAGGCTATCCTCAACGAACTGGGCCCTGGCTATCGAGGCAGTGACTGGACCTATTCACAGGGCAACCTTTTCCAGGCAATCCAGATGGAAAAACGCATGATTGCGCTGTTGTTGACGGTCATTATTGCGGTCGCCGCCTTCAATATTGTGTCCACTCTGGTCATGGTCGTCACCGACAAACGGGCCGATATCGCCATACTGCGAACCATCGGTGCCACCCCGCGTTCGATCATGGGGATTTTTATCGTGCAAGGGTTGGCTATCGGTTTTATCGGGATTGCCTTGGGCGTCGCTGTCGGTGTGTTGCTCGCCCTGACGATTTCCGATCTGATCGGCTGGGTCGAAGGCTTCATGAATATCAAATTCCTCGATGCAGGGGTCTACTTCATCAGTGACTTGCCGTCGCGTTTATACTTTGAAGATGTCCGAAACATTGTGATGGCCGCCTTCGGGTTGACGTTCCTGTCCACGCTTTACCCGGCTTGGCGTGCTGCACGTGTCCAGCCTGCCGATGTGCTGCGCTATGAATAAGGAAGCCAACATGTCTGAGACGACATCGAACAATGCCCCTGTAATGCTTAAATGTGAAGGCTTGACCCGCACCTACAGTGAAGGGCCGCAGGATTTAACCGTCCTCGATACGCTTGACCTGCAAGTGCATGCGGGCGAGCGCGTTGCCATTGTGGGTAGCTCAGGGTCGGGCAAGACGACACTGCTTAATTTGTTAGGCGGCTTGGACCGGCCTACTGCAGGCGATGTAGTGATCGCGGATCAACCGCTGGCGGGGCTGAATGAGACGGCGCTGGGGCGGTTTCGCAACCGTTATATCGGCTTTGTCTATCAGTTCCACCACCTGCTTGCCGAGTTCACGGCGGTAGAAAACGCCGCGTTGCCGTTGATCATTCGCGGGCAAGCGAAAAAAACGGCCGAGCAACGCGCCATGCAGATCTTGTCGCGGGTGGGCATGCAGGACAGGGCCGATCACAAGCCGGGTGAATTATCCGGTGGGGAGCGTCAGCGGGTGGCCATTGCCCGCGCGCTGGTCACGGACCCCAGCCTGGTATTAATGGATGAGCCCACGGGCAATCTGGACCAGACCACGGCCGCCACCATTCTGGCGCTAATGGATGAGCTGGCGCGCGAAAGCGCCTGTGCCTTCGTGATTGTCACCCACGACATTGGCCTGGCGGGTCATCAGGATCGGATGATGAAACTGGATGGAGGAAAGCTCGTACAGCAGCCTTAATCGTCGAATTCGGCTTCGATCCGGGCACGCCGCTGCCGTCTCTTTTGGCGGCGGCGCTTCCAGTGGTGGGAAACGTGCCAACGCCAGATCAGGCGCACGGCAATATTGGCCATTACGGCCAGGACCAGGGCCGATACCAGAGAGCCAAGCAGCAAAGCGGGCATGATGTTATGCATTTGCTCGGCCAGCCATTGCGTCGAAAGGCGGGAAGGCGCCTCACGTGCAGGCGTATCCAGAAAAAAGGTCCCAATCCAATAGTTACCGTAAAAGAATAGCGGCATGGTCAGTGGGTTGGTAATCCACACCAGGCCAACCGCGAGGGCAAGGTTGCAGCGGCTGAAGCGAGCACCTATGGCCGCGACCACCATTTGGCAGGGAATCGGCAGCATAGCGCAGAAAAGCCCCACACTGAACGCATTGGCGACGCTGCGTCGCGTCAGTTGCCACAAGCGCGGGTCGGCAATCAGCGGCGCCATGAAACGCAGCGACCGCTGACGCTTTAGCGTATCGGGCTTGGGCATATAGCGTTGGAAGAAACGGCGAGGCATGTCGGACACTCTTGCCTATGAATGCCGCCCATTATCCATAAGGGACAGGGTTTCGGCTACGCCAAGGCGGCGATAAGGCAGGGCCAGGGAGGGCAGTATGCGCATTGGGCTTGCGATGCCCGTTGCAGTGGCCGTAATGGCGGGAGCTGTTCTTGGCCGTTGGCTGGGGCCAGCCGGTAATACGCTGCCAGTGACCTCGGCGCTGGGTATTTTGCTGCTTGTCCTGGCAACAGTGCGTTTGCGCTATTGCCTTTGGCTGGCGATCGTCTGCTGGGGAGTGGTGGCCATCCCATCCCAGTGGGCGCGTCAACTGCCACCCGGCCTTTCCGGCGAGGATGTTCGGGTTGACGGGCGTATTATACAGACCCAGCAGATAAGCGGTGGCCTGCGTCTGTTAGTGGAAGTGGATCGCTGTGAGGCCCCGGACCTTCGGCCAGGCTGCGAGCGCCTGCAAAGGGTGCGGGTCAGCGCATACGCCCCGGAGCCGCCATTGCCTAAACCAGGCGAGCGCTGGGTGATGACGCTGCGTCTGCGTCCGCCCAACGGCTTTATGAACCCCGGTGCTTTCGACTATGCCCACTGGCTATGGCGTGAGGGTATCGATGCGACCGGCTATATCCGCCAGGAACCTTCTGCTCAGCGGCTAACCGCTGCCCCTTTCTCACTGCGCCACCAAGCACATGCCCTGCTGGAAAAGCAACCGCTTTCGCCGCGCACACGGCGTTGGCTTGCGGCGCTGACGCTCGGGCTGGGAGACCAGCTCACCCGGGATGACTGGAAGCTACTCAACGCCAGTGGTACGACCCATCTGGTCGTGATCTCCGGTTTGCACGTGGGGTTGGTCGCTTCTTTCGTCTTGCTGTTAGCCCGCGGAGCCGCGCGCAAGCTGACGCCGGGCAACTGGCGCCTGAGGGCGTGGCCCTGGTGGCTGGCGGGCTCGGCGGCCTTCGGTTATGCGGTACTGGCGGGCATGGAGCCACCGGCCATGCGCGCCATGATCATGAGCGTTGTGGGTCTCTGGGTGTTGAGTGGTCGCCACGCACCGGGGCCCTGGCAAGGCTGGTGGCTGGCACTAGCCGCTGTACTGGTGATCGATCCCGTTGCCCTTTGGCAACCCGGGTTATGGCTGTCGTTTCTGGCCGTTGCCTGGCTGATCATCATTTGGCAAGGCAGGCCACGCCCGCAGGGCCTGCGCGGATGGTGCTGGGCCGTGCTGCGGTCCCAATGTCTGCTGGCCCCGCTAATGGCGGCGGCGGTGCTCATCGCGTTTGGCCGGGTAGCGCCAGCGGCTCCCCTGATTAATCTGGTCGCCGTTCCCTTCATGAGCCTTTTCATGGTGCCGCTGGCGCTGCTGGGTTGGTTGCTGACGCCAGTGCCTTACGCGTCGACGGTGGTCTGGTGGTTATTCGAGCAGGGATTGGGGGGCTTTTACAGTGCCCTGGAAGTGGCAGTGGTGCATTGGCCGTTATGGGAACCGCCGCGCTACCTGCAATTGCCGTGGGCAGTGGGGCTTCTTGTGATGGCGTTATGCTGGGGGCTGCCCGGCACGGCAAGGTGGCTGAAGCTAGGGGCGCTTATCATTGTCATGTGGGTGCCTTTTTGGCCAGCGTCGTCACGCCCCGCAGGCGATGACTTGCTTATCACCGTTTATGATGTGGGGCAGGGCCAGTTGATAGAACTGCGGAGCGCCCATCAGCGGATGTTGGTGGACACGGGGCCGCGTTATCGCTCGGGGTTCATGCCGCTTGAAACCCTGTGGCCGCCGGGGCAGCATTTCGATCAGGTGCTTGTCAGCCATAGCGATAGTGACCACGCAGGGGGCGTGCAGGCGCTTCGCGACCAGCACCAGGTGGATGAATGGCGTGCACCTGCCCAGGAACCTATTGCGGTGCAACGTCTTGACTGTCAACGGGGCGATGAGTGGCAACGGGATGGCGTGCATTACCGCGTATTGTGGCCCAACGCGGACCAGGGCGAATCCTCCTCCAATGACCGGTCGTGCGTGCTGTCGGTTCAGATGGGCCAGCAGCAGGTGTTAATCACCGGCGATGCCGGTCGACAGGTCGAGCGGCGGTTGATCGGAGATCTCAGATCGCCCGTTACGGTATTGGTCGCGGGGCACCATGGTAGCGCCTCGAGTTCGGGGCTGCAGTTCGTGCGGGCGGCCGATGCCCGGCATGTTATTTTTAGTGCCGGGCGCGATAACCCCTTTGGTCACCCCAATGACGACGTTGTGCGGCGTTTTCGCGAGCAGGGGAGCTGTTTATGGAATACTGCCCAAGATGGCGCCGTCCAGTTACGCCTCTCCCCTGATGCCCCGCTTGAAATAAATTCCCTGCGCGGGTCGGCGCCTCGACAGCGGTGTTGATGCGCAGCGCCATCAGGTAGAATCCTCCCACTGCACGCTATTGCTTAGGAGCTCGTGTGACTGACTCAGGCTGGATCCTCTATAAACGTTTATTAAGCTATGTAAAGCCGCACTGGCGTGCTTTCAGCCTGGCGCTGGTGGGCTTTGTCATTTATGCCGCGTCAAGCACAGCGCTGGCGGAAATGATGAAACGCCTGATTGACGGCATCCAGAATCCCGACGCCTCCTTCCGGCTCTTTCTTCCGTTATTCGTCATCATCATGTTTTCCGCGCGGGGTATCGGGACTTTTCTGAGTACCTACTTCATGGCCTATGTCGGGCGCTATGTGATCCATACGCTGCGCTGCGATGTCTTTGCCCACATGCTCCACCTGCCGGGCATGTTTTTTGATCACCATTCCAGCGGTCATCTGGTGTCCCGGGTGACCTACCATGTGGAACAAGTGGCGGGTGCTGCGACCAAGGCGTTTACCATCCTGCTACGTGAAGGCTTGTTCGTGATTGGCCTGCTGGGCTATTTGCTATGGACCAACTGGATGCTGACGCTGCTGTTTTTAGGCGTCACGCCGATTATCGCAGGCGTGGTGAGCTACGCCAGTAAACGCTTTCGCAGGCTTTCCAAGCGCATTCAGAACTCCATGGGCGACGTCACCCATGTGGCCTCTGAAGCGCTTTCAGGCCATCGGGTGGTTCGCACCCATGGCGCGGAAATGTATGAAAGGCAGCGTTTCGAGCGCGTCAGTGAAGAAAACCGTCGCCAAAGCATGAAGGAGGCGATGACACGTGCCATCAGTTCACCGGTCATCTTGATTCTGGTGGCGATCTCGATGGCCATTCTGGTCTGGCTGGCCATGGCACCCTCACTGATGGCCAGTATGACGCCGGGTGAGTTTGTTGCCTTTATTACGGCCGCCGCCCTGATGATCAAGCCGGTTCGACAGCTGTCGGAAATCAACAGCGAAATCCAGAAAGGGATTGCCGCCGCCTCCGAACTGTTCGGCCTGCTGGATATGGTTCCCGAAAGCGATAGTGGAACATATCGGGTCGAACGGTTAGCGGGGCGCGTCAAACTTGAAAATGTCAGCTTCCGCTATGCCGAAGATCAGCCCTATGTCCTTCAAGATATCAATCTTGAGGTGGCAGCCGGCGAGATGGTAGCGATCGTGGGGCGGTCCGGCAGCGGCAAGTCGACCCTGGTGAGCTTGCTGCCGCGCTTTTACCACCCCAGTGAGGGGCGTATCACCATCGATGATGTGCCACTGGAGGACTACGCGCTACGTCCCCTGCGTCAGCAAATGGCGCTGGTCTCACAGCAGGTCACGCTGTTCAACGCCTCGATTGCCGATAACATTGCTTACGGCGTGGATGATCCAGACCCTGCGGCCATCAGGTCGGCGGCTGAAGCGGCCTACGCCGACGAATTTATCGACCAGCTTCCCCAGGGATATGACACGGTGGTGGGGGAAAACGGCGTGATGCTGTCAGGCGGTCAACGCCAGCGGTTGGCCATTGCGCGGGCGATTTTCAAGGATGCCCCGCTGCTGATTCTGGATGAGGCCACCTCTGCCCTGGATACCGAATCAGAGCGTTATATCCAAAAGGCGCTTGAAGATGTCTGCCAGGGGCGCACCACCCTGGTGATTGCCCACCGGTTGTCCACCATTGAGCGCGCGGATCGGATCATCGTCATGGATCAGGGGCGCATTGTTGAACAGGGCAGTCATCAAACCCTGCTGGCGGCAGGCGGTGCTTACGCGGCGCTGCACCAGTTGCAGTTTCAGGAGCCCCAGTGAAGCTTGCCGACCGCTGGCTTGCGGGTGCCTACCAGGGCAGCCGCTGGCTGAGGCCTTTGCAGCCCTTGGGCAAGCTGTATGAAAGGCTGATGCTGCGTCGGGCGCGCCAGTTTCATACCGGCAGGCGACCCGCATGGCGCGCGCCGGTGCCGGTCATCGTTGTGGGTAATATCACCCTGGGCGGTACGGGTAAATCACCGCTGGTGGCATGGCTGGGAAACCGGCTGGCAGCACAGGGCTGGTCGCCGGGTATCGTGTCACGCGGCTACGGCGGCAGTGCCGAACGCTACCCGCTGCGGGTGACGCCGACGACACCGGTAAACGAGAGCGGCGATGAGCCGCTGATGCTGGCCCATCAGACAGGGCTTCCGGTCGTGGTCGACCCGCAGCGAGCCCGGGCGGCGGAGACCCTTGTCCGGGCCGGTTGCGACCTGATTATCAGCGATGATGGTTTGCAGCACCTTGCGCTGGCGCGCGATATTGAACTGGTGGTGATCGATGGCGCACGTGGACTGGGGAATGGCCATTGCCTGCCCGCAGGGCCGCTGCGTGAATCGCCAGACCGGTTGAAGGGCGTCGATGCCGTGATCGTGAATGGCGATAACGCTTGTGAGCTGCCGGTAGAGGGCGTCACCATGCACCTGAGGCCATGCGGCTGGCGCAGGCTTTGCGATGGTCAGCGGTTTCCGCTGGCGCCTTTACCGTTCAAGGCCCCGGTCAACGGCCTGGCTGCCATCGGCAATCCCCAGCGCTTTTTTGCAACCTTGATATCACTGGGGGTGACGGGTGAGTGGCATCCGTTGGCGGATCACCAGCCGCTGAACGAGGCGCTGCTGAACCGGTGGAGAGGTCGTCCACTGGTGATGACCGCCAAGGATGCCGTGAAGTGTCAGGCGTTCGCCCCGCCGGATAGTTGGGTTCTCGATGTGGAAGCCGTGCTTCCACCTGATTTTGAGCATTGGCTGACAGACAAACTGTCAGCGCTTACCTGAGACAGGAGAAACGCTCATGGATAAGGAACTGCTGGCCATGCTGGTCTGCCCGCTGTGTCAAGGCAAGTTGAAATTCGACCGCGAGGCCCTGGAGCTACACTGTGTTTACGATGGCCTCGCCTATCCGATTGAAGACGGCATTCCGGTGATGTTGCCAGAGGCGGCACGTGCGCTGGATGTCGATGAAAAACTGACGCCGTCACCAGGCCGCACAGGAGAGGGGTGAATGGCGTTGTCGTTTACCGTGGTGATTCCCGCCCGCTATGGCTCAAGCCGGTTGCCGGGCAAGCCACTGCTGGATATTGCGGGAGAGCCGATGATCGCCCATGTCTGGCGACGCGCCTGCCAGAGCCGCGCCAGCCGTGTCGTGGTGGCCACCGACGATGCGCGTATCAAGACGGCCATGGCGCCTTACGGTGCCGAGGTCGTCATGACGCGCGAGGACCATGCCTCCGGGACCGACCGGCTCGCCGAGGTGGCCGATCAGTTGGCGTTGGACGAGTCGGCGCTGGTGGTCAATGTTCAGGGCGACGAACCCTTGA
Organism: Halomonas sp. G11; assembly: GCF_001663515.1. Classification (NCBI taxonomy): domain Bacteria; kingdom Pseudomonadati; phylum Pseudomonadota; class Gammaproteobacteria; order Oceanospirillales; family Halomonadaceae; genus Halomonas; species Halomonas sp. G11. The sequence goes on along the minus strand of NZ_LYXG01000040.1, from coordinate 34,027 downwards.
TTCCCCCGGCGCTGATCAACCAGGTGGCCGAACGCCTGGCGGACGACGATCAGGCTTCCATTGCGACACTGGCGGAACCGATTACGGATATCGATTCGTTGTTCAACCCCAATGTCGTCAAGGTGGTGCGTTCGTTTCAGGGGCGGGCGCTGTACTTTTCCCGGGCACCGATTCCCTGGGACCGTGAACATTTTTCGCAGCCCCCCGCGGTACTCGGCACGGATGCGTGGCTGCGCCATATTGGCCTTTATGCCTATCGGGTCAGCTTTCTGCATGCCTACTGCGACTGGCCTGCGTCGAGCCTCGAGCAGCTCGAGCAGCTCGAACAGCTGCGCGCACTGCAGTATGGCCATACGATCCAGGTTGCGCTGGCCTGTGACGTGAACCCGGCCGGGGTCGATACCGCTGAGGATTTAGCCCGTGTACGCGCGCTTTTGGCGCCAACACAGCAGAAGGAGTGAACCGTGAAAGTGCTGTTTGTCTGCTTAGGTAATATCTGTCGGTCGCCCACTGCAGAAGGGGTATTTCGCCGCGCGCTGGAACGCGCCGGGTGGCAGGATCGCGTGGTCGTCGACTCCTGTGGCGTGGGGCGTTGGCACCTGGGTAATGCACCTGACCCACGCGCCCAGGCAGCGGCCGAACAGCGAGGTATCGACATCAGTGGTTTAAGGGCTCGCCAATTGCAAGCGCAGGATTTCACTGAATTCGACTATGTACTGGGGATGGATCGCGACAATCTTCGCGCCATGTTGGCCATGAAGCCTACTCACGCCAACGCCCATGTGGGGCTGTTTCTGGATTTTGCCGACCTGGCGGAAAGCGAGGTGCCGGACCCTTATTACGGTGGTGATGAAGGCTTCGAGCGGGTATTCAATCTCCTGGAGGCCGCTGCCGAAGGTCTGGTTGCGCATATCCAGCGTGGCAAGCAATGAGCGCACTGGCAGTCCAGCGCGAAGTCGACCTGAGCGGTGCCAACACGCTGCGTCTTCCGTGTGTGGCCGAACGGTACGCGGCGCCCCGAACATTGGTTCAATTGCAGCAGGTGCTTGCCCAATCCAGGCGAGAAGGGTGGTCGGCAACCGTGCTGGGCGGCGGCAGTAATGTGCTTTTGCCCGCACGGCTCAGCGGCATCGTCATTCGACCATTGCTTGATCAGTGGTGGCTCCAGACGCAGGGCGATCAACTGCTTGCGCATGTGGGGGCGGGCGTGAACTGGCACCGACTGGTCATGTCGCTGGCAGCGTCCGGGTTATGGGGTACCGAAAACCTCGCCCTGATCCCTGGCGATTGCGGTGCAGCCCCGGTGCAGAATATCGGCGCTTACGGCGTTGAGCTGGCGGATAGGTTGCACGCGGTGCAGGTGCTTGATCGGGCGACCGGTGAAGTGCGCTGGTTGAGCCGCGATGCCTGCCAGTTTGGCTATCGCGATAGCATCTTCAAAGGCGCACTGGCGGAAACGGTCATTATTACCCGGCTGGTGCTGCGACTGTCCCGTGAGCCCTTGGTGACGCTGGGTTATGGGGACCTGGCAACCCGGGTGCCTGAATCGCCTACGCCCCTGGAAGTGGCCAAGGCGGTATGCGCTATCCGCCGTGAAAAGCTACCGGACCCCGAAGAACTGGCCAATGCGGGCAGCTTTTTCAAAAATCCGTTCGTGACCGATCAACGGGCCGCGGCGCTACGCCAGCGCTATCCTGACATGCCGTGTTTTCCTCAGGGTAACGGGCAGACGAAGTTGGCAGCAGGCTGGTTAATCGACCAGTGTGGCTTAAAGGGATTTCGTCAGGGGGCGTTTGCGGTCCATGAACGCCAGGCGCTGGTACTGGTTCATTTCGGCGGCGGCAATCGCAAAGGCCTGCTGGCGTTGGCCAATACGGTCGCTGAGCGGGTCGCTGAACGCTTTGCCGTCAGGCTAACGCCCGAGCCGCGTCTGATCAGCGCTTGATCCGTTTCCGTTGCACACAAAAACGCCCCGCCGTTAACCACGGCGGGGCGTTCGTTTTATGCCACTTGGCTGACTCAGTCGTTAGTCAGCGTTCGTGTCGTTTGCCCGCTGCTTGCGTTTCTCGCGCGGGTCGTTATGTGCCCGGCTGCGACGACGACGCGGTTTTGCGGCTTCTTCAGTGCCTGCTTCGCTATTGGGCGCCGCCTGCTGGGCAGGGGTTGCCTCGGGCTGCGATGACGTTTCGGCCGCTGGTTCAGTGGCTGGTGCCTGCTCAGGCGAGACCTTCTCTGCAGCGCCTGATTCAGCAGTGTCATCTTTGGCTTGCGCTTCAGGACTCGCTTTAGCAGGGGCTTCAGCACTTACTTCAGGTGCGTTTTCGTCAGAAGTACTTTTTTCAGCAGTGCTTCCTTCAGAAGTGCTTTCTTCAGAAGAACTTTCTTTAGAGGTGCGTTGCTCAGGTGCCTTCTCCGATGCCTCAGGCGCTGACGCGACTTGCTCGCCATCGCTATCCTGCGGCGTCTGCGCTGTCGGCTGCTTGCTTACCTCAGCCGTATCATCGCTGGCGGCTGGCTTGGAGACGGCTTCAGAGGCGTTGTCAGGCGCGTCTGCATCGGCAGCTGGTGCGGCAGCCTGCTCCGTTGCTGTCGTCGGGGACGTGTTAGCGCCCGCTTGATCAGCAGTGGGTTCAGACTTGGGCGAGTCTTCCGTTGTTGGCGCCTGGGTGGTTGGCGCTTCAACGGCCTCGGCATGTGTAGAAGCCTCCTCTGATACAGTCGCTTGGTCCTGCGACTGCACCACGCCGGTGTCTTCATTCGATGCTGTATCGCCGCCTTTCGAGCGCGAATCGCGCTTCGGCTGACGACGTTGCTGCGTCGACTTGCGGGGTTTGGCCGCATTATCGGCAGGGCTTTCAGCCGTTGTGGTCGACGCCTCGTCGACGGAATCAGCGGTGCTATCTGCTGAAGAGGAGGTTGCTTCCTGTTCAGCGGGCGATTGCTTGGCCGTTTCCGCTGGCGCAGCGGCCGTTGGCTGAGTTGCCTGCGGTGCAGTCTCGGCGGTCGCGTGGTTATCTGCTTGGCGCTCGTTGCCGTTGCCTGTCACTGCGTCGTTTGACGCATTATCCGCCTCGCTGGGCGCCTTGGCGGCTTCTTCCTGAAGCTTTAGCTGCTCGGCTTCGGCCTTCGGGTTGATGGCCTGCTGACGCGTGCGCTGACGTGGGTTATTGCGCGTGCGCTTGGGCTTGCCGTCCTCCTGCTTGGCCGCCGACGTATCGGTGTTGGCCTTGGCAGCGTTTTTAGCGTCACTGGCATTCGCCTCACCGGCATTGCGCGAGGTGTCACGGTTCGATTCCCGACGGGCTTTGGGGGGTGCGCTTTTGCCTGCCGTTTCGCTGTCGCTGCCCTTGGCAGAACTTGCCGGTGCCGTGTCTTTCTGACGGTTTGGCTTTTTGTCATTGCCCTGGGCGACGTTGCCCTCATCCTGCTGGGGATGGCGGCGACGGTTGCGGGTCCGGCTGGGGCCGTTACGCTTTTCGTCGGTCTCGTTGCTGGCGCTGCTGCGCTGGGCATTGCCCGTATTGCTCTTGGCTGCACTATCGCTGCGCTGCCGGTTGTTGGGTTGCGACTCTTCACGACGAGAGGAAGAGGCACGCTCGGTTTTGCGCGGCGCGGCCGGTTCTGACGGGGTCTTGGTCTGCTCAGTGGACGCGGGGCGCTGCTCATCGCTGCCGAGCAGTTTGGCAAATCCGCGCATGAAGCGACCCAGCATGCTGGCGCCGTCGGTGTTGCTTGCGGGTGCTGGGCTTTCCGGGCTTGGCTCGTGCTGCAACGAGGCAGGCGCAGGTGCGTTGTGGGCAACGCTTTTAACCGCCGCTTCAGCGCGCTGGGCAGGAGGCACAAAGCTTGGCGCCGGTTCTTTGCCGATGTCGCTATCCGTGGATAGCTCAAAGCTTGAGAGCGTCTGGCTGTCGTCTTCGTCAAGGTGATCATCGCGCAGACGCTGAACGTCGTAGTGCGGCGTGTCCATGTCCGGGTTGGGCAGCAGCACCACGCGAACGCCCTGGCGGGATTCGATATCGGCCAGCACGCTGCGTTTTTCGTTGAGCAGGTACGTCGCCACAGGGACAGGCAAGATGGCGCGGATCTGCGCGCTGCGCTCTTTCATGGCCTCTTCTTCGATCAGGCGCATGATGGATAGCGAGAGCGAGCGTACATCGCGGATGGTGCCCTGACCGTTACAGCGCGGGCAGACCACGCCGCTGGTTTCGCCCAGCGACGGGCGCAGGCGCTGGCGGGACATTTCCATCAGGCCAAAGCGCGAGATGCGGCCGATCTGCACCCGGGCGCGATCCAGCTTGAGGGCATCGCGCATGCGGTTTTCGACTTCACGCTGATTGCGCGCAGGGCCCATGTCGATAAAGTCGATGACCACCAGGCCGCCAATATCGCGCAGACGCAGCTGGCGGGCGATTTCATCGGCGGCTTCCGAGTTGGTCTGCAGCGCGGTTTCTTCGATATCGCTGCCGCGGGTGGCGCGAGCCGAGTTGATATCGATGGAGACCAGGGCTTCGGTATGATCGATAACGATCGAGCCGCCCGACGGCAGTTTTACTTCGCGCTGGTAGGCCGTTTCAATTTGCGATTCGATCTGAAAGCGCGAGAACAGCGGTACTTCATCGGCGTAAAGCTTGATCTTCTGCTGGTAAGACGGCATCACCTGACGAATGAAGGCGAGCGCTTCCGCGTGTATCTCAGGGCTGTCGATCAAGACTTCGCCAATATCCTGGCGCAGGTAATCCCGCATCGCGCGGATGATCACGTTGGATTCGCGATAAATAAGGAAGGGCGCGGCGCGTTTGCCCGCTTCGGTCGTGATCGACTCCCAGACCTGAACAAGGTAGTCCAGGTCCCACTGCAGTTCTTCAGGGCTTCGGCCGATGCCAGCGGTGCGCACGATCAGGCCCATCTTGTCGGGCACGGTAAGATGGCTCATGGCCTCTTTCAAGTCGCTGCGCTCATCGCCCTCGATGCGGCGTGAGATACCGCCGGCGCGGGGATTGTTGGGCATCAGTACCAGAAAGCGTCCGGCCAGGCTTATAAAGGTGGTTAACGCCGCGCCTTTATTGCCACGTTCCTCCTTGTCGACCTGGACAATGACTTCCTGGCCTTCTTTGAGGACCTCTTTAATACTCGGGCGGCCGGAAACATCCTTGACGAAATATTCCCGCGAGATTTCCTTTAGCGGCAGAAACCCATGACGTTCGGCACCGAAGTCAACGAAGGCCGCTTCCAGTGAAGGTTCAACGCGGGTGATCTTGCCGCGATAAATATTGGCTTTTTTCTGTTCTCGTGCGCCGGACTCGATATCAAGGTCATACAACCGTTGTCCATCAACCAGAGCGACGCGCAGCTCTTCAGGCTGGGTCGCATTGATCAGCATTCTTTTCATAATGTCTCGCATAGCGTAGCGTGCCGACGAACCACCTTGGGGTGATGTGGCGAACCGCTGGGTGCTGCGTGCTTGTGCTCGGCGCATAGCGATGCTGACGCATTTTACCAGGAAGGCATGACCGCCGACCTGGCTAATTAGGCGTTGAGTACGTGGCGGAGGCAAGACATGTTTCGGTGGCTGTCACGTCCATCCGGCCCTGCTGACACCGCCAACACCTGGCATTCATCGATTCACCAACACCGTCATCGGCACGGTGTTGAACTTTGTCGTCTTAAGCAGGCAGCGCGTTGTGACGTTTCAGCCTGGCTACTTAGGACGTGGCGTTTTAAGCGATTGCCCACCGTTCAGGGTTGGGCACAATCTTCTCTGCCGTATTGAAAACGGGCGGCAGAGTTACTGCATTTTTTTACGGCGAGGGGTGGGTAATGCGTACACTGAGCCACGCCTCTTGCTTCGGCCTGCGTGTTAGTCGGGCAGGCGCTGGCCGATTATCATGTGGATACCATCAATTAGCTAATGACAACGCGATGCTATCAATGATCTCTATCGGCCGGTAAGCGCTTTGGAATATAACAGTAAAGCAAACGACCAGCAATTGACGCATTGGTGTTGGGTCTACGGTAGAATGCCGTTTTAGCCTATCAGCAGGAGTGCGCGGCAATGGCCGAAGGGCGTGAAGTACAGTGGGTGGAAATTGCCCAGGAACAATCTGGCCAGCGAATTGATAATTTTTTGATGACCCGCCTTAAAGGCGCGCCGCGTGCGTTGATTTACCGGATCGTGCGCAAGGGCGAGGTGCGCGTGAATAAAAAACGCATCAAGGTCGATTACCGGCTTCAGTCCGGCGATCTGGTGCGCATTCCACCGCTACGCCTGGCACCCCGCGAAGCCGTCAAGGAAGTCAGCGATAATTTGCGTGATCTGCTGGTCGGCAGCGTTATCATGGAGGGGCCGGACTGGATGGTGCTCAATAAACCGTCAGGGCTCGCGGTTCATGGCGGTAGCGGGGTGAAAATCGGCCTGATCGAAGCACTTCGTCAGGTGCGCGACGACCTGACGTTCTTGGAACTGGTTCACCGTCTGGATCGCGATACCTCGGGCTGCCTGCTGCTGGCCAAATCCCGGGATGCACTTGTCACCCTGAACGAGTCGCTGAAAAAGCACGGCATGGACAAGCGCTATCTGGCATTGGTGGCAGGCCGCTGGCCAGCACGCAAGACCTACGAAAGCGCCCGTCTGGATCGCTATGATGCGGGCAACGGCGAGCGGCGCGTCAGGGTGGACCCCAATGGTAAGGTGTCGCGCACCCATTTTGCGGTTGTCGAGACGTTTGCAAAAGCCACCCTTATCGAAGCCGAGCCGGTGACCGGGCGGACGCATCAGATCCGTGTGCATGCCGCGCATGCCGGTCATGCGCTGCTCGGGGATGACAAGTATGCCAATCGAGAGAGCGGTCTGCTTACCAAGCAGCTCGGGCTTGCCCGGCTTTTCTTGCATGCCCGCTCGCTGACGTTCCCCGAGCCTTCCAATGGACGCCCCGTCACGGTCAAGGCGCCGCTGCCCGAGGCGCTGGAAAATGCGCTTGATCGCGTGCGTCGATAAGGAGCTCCCATGCGCTATGAACTGGTTATCTTTGATTGGGACGGCACACTGATGGACTCGGTGCCGCGTATCGTGTCGTGCATGCAGGCGGCGGGGCTCGAAGCGGGGTTGGGGACGCTTCCCCAGCCGGATATCGAGAACATCATCGGGCTGGGGTTGCCTGAAGCCATTGAAACGCTTTGCCCGGGTATATCGCCAGAGCAGGCCGAGCGTCTTCGCCAAGCCTACGCGCATCAATTTGTGCATGTGGATACCACGCCCATGCGATTTTTCGCCGGTGTAGAAGATCACCTGGCGCGGCTTCGGTTAAATGAGGTGCAGAAACTGGCGGTCGCGACGGGTAAAAGCCGCCGTGGGCTGGACCGGATTTTCCAGGAGACAGGGAGCCTTGACTGGTTTCACGCCAGCCGCACCGCCGACGAGACACGCTCCAAGCCTCACCCGCAAATGCTGCAGGAATTGCTCGACGAACTCTCGATTCCTGCCGAACGGGCGGTCATGGTAGGGGATACCGAGTATGACCTGGAAATGGCGCGCTTACTCGGCATGCCCCGTGTCGGCGTCAGTTATGGCGTTCATTCCCCTGAGCGCCTGGCGGCCAGCCAGCCGCACGAGATCGTGCACAGTGTTGATGAACTTTTTACATGGCTACAGGGATAAATGATGAAGGACGATGATTCGCGCAGCGACATGGAAAACGATACATCGCCATCGGCCGAGCAGCAGAAGACGGAAGATCGTTGGACCCAGGGCCCCGAAGTGCCGCCTAATAAACAGCGGCATGAGGAAGCGGGGCATCCCGATGACGACGCCGATACGCTGCGTGAACGCCAGCGGTTGGCGCAGATCGAGATGATGGATCACTGGATTGGCGGTGTGTTGGCAGAGCAGCGGCGCTCGCGTCGTTGGAAGCTGTTTTTTCGCCTGTTGATGCTGAGCCTGTTCGCGGTGGCGCTGGGGCTGGGCATATACCGGTTCTATGCCCCGTCGGAAGCGACGCCCGCTGCTGCACACCTCGCCAGGGTGGATGTTAACGGCGTGATCGCCGAGGACGCGCCAGCCAATGCCGAGCGGATCATTGAAGGGCTGCGCAACGCCTGGGAAGCCGATAGCGCCAAGGCCGTGGTGCTTCATATCAACAGCCCGGGCGGCAGCCCTGTGCAGTCACAGCGGGTTTATGCGGAAATCATGCGGCTGCGCGAATCGGGGGATAAACCCATCGTGGCCGTCATTGAAGACATCGGTGCTAGTGGCGCTTACTACATTGCCGCCGCTGCTGACGACATCGTGGCGTCACCGGTGAGTCTGGTGGGTTCCATCGGGGTGATTTATTCCGGCTTCGGGCTGCAGGAAGTCATCGATCGGGTGGGCATCGAGCGGCGCGTGTTGACCGCCGGGGACAACAAGGCCTTTCTCGATCCCTTTCAGCCGTTTGATGACGAAGACGAAGAATTCTGGCAGAGCGTGTTGAACAGTACCCACCAGCAGTTTATCGATGACGTAAGAGCGGGGCGCGGTGATCGTTTGGGTGATGATGAATCCTTGTTCAGCGGCCTGGTATGGAGTGGCGAGCAGGCCCAGGCGCTGGGGCTGATCGACCAGTTGGGTAGTATCGATGATGTTGCCCGTGAGTACGGCGATGAGGTCGAGTGGCAAAACTACACGCCGAGCCTGGACCCGTTTGATCGGCTGACCCGGCGCTTCACTCGAACGGCCGCTCAGCTTCTGGGGGTCGACACATCCCCTTCGCCGCTGCGCTTTCAATCACCCTGAAGAAGGTTTTTGCCAAGCGGGTCGAGGCCCGCTTGGCGCAGCATGTCGCAAAGGGCGATCAAGGGTAGGCCTACCAGGGCGTTGGGGTCGTGCCCCTCCAGGCGTTCGAACAGCGCGATGCCCAGGCCCTCCATGCGAAAGCTGCCTGCACTATCTAGCGGTTGTTCTTTAGCGACGTAAACGCTTATTTCCTCTCGGCTTAGCTGCCGGAAGACCACCTCGAAGGGCTCTACGTGAACGCGGTGCGTCTGATGGCGGGTATCGAGTAGTGCCAGACCTGTCAGGAAGGTCACCCGTTGGCCGGAAAAGCGGTTGAGGTTATGTTCGGCGCGCTCGCTGGTACGGGGCTTGCCAAGGATGTCGCCCTCGAAGACGGCAACCTGATCAGAGCCGATAATCAAGTGGTCGTTAAACCGTTCGGCCACGGCGTTGGCTTTGCTTAACGCCAGTCGATGAACCAGCTGGTGCGGTGTTTCTGCATCTCTGGGCGTTTCATCGATATCGGGCGAGCAGCATTCATAGGGCATCTGCAGGCGGTCGAGAAGCGCGCGGCGCGAACGCGAACTTGAGGCCAGGACAAGCGCAGGCGTTGTATGAGGCATGCAGTTTTCCTCCGTGAGGTAAGTGTCGTTTGCGGTCAATGGGTATGATGGGTGCCCAGTTTACCCAAACTGGGGGCTTATCCTACCGCGCGACCATAAAGAATTGCGTCCTTGGCTTTGACACCAGCATGGGGAGTGCCTATCATTGCGCGCCTATGTTGACCTCACAACTCCCCAGCCGGGTTGAGCCTTATAAGCTTGCAGCCCGCCGCGAACGACTCGAAGGCCTGGTAGCGCTCGATAAGCTGCCACGCCTCGCCGAAGAAGCCGGACTCCAATCGGGCGACTGCCACGTCGTGCTCGAATTTGGTGTCGATGCTCAGGGGCGACGTGAAATTCGTGGTCATATGCAAGCGACACTGGCGCTGCCTTGCCGCCGTTGTCTGGAGCCGCTCAGCCAGCACGTTACCAGCGATTTCCTGTTAGGGATGGTCGCTGATGAAGGCTTGGCCGGAGAGCTGCCAGCCAGTCATGAGCCGGTGCTGGTGGAACATGAACAGCTGGACTTGCTGACGGTCGTTGAAGATGAACTGATCCTCAGTCTGCCCCAAGTGGTTTACCACGAGGAAGCAGAGTGCCACGTTTCGGCAGAGCAACTGGTCAGCAAGACAGAAGGCGGGGAGCAGGAAACAACCCCCGTCAATCCTTTCGCGGTGCTTAGCACGCTGAAAGGCAAGAAGTAAGCACCCATAATCCGACAGACCCTGGAGTACTCCCATGGCAGTTCAAAAGAACCGTAAAACTCGTTCCAAGCGCGGTATGCGTCGTAGCCACGATGCGCTGACCGCCCCGACGCTGTCTCAAGACAAAGAAACCGGCACCACCCACCTGCGTCACCACGTTTCGCCGGATGGTTTCTACCGCGGTCGCAAGGTGGTTGACGCGTAAAGCGTCTCTGCCGATCGATACGACTAAACGAATGGGTGCTTTGTGCGCCTAGCAATTGATGTGATGGGGGGCGACCAAGGTCCTCACGCGCTGATTGAAGGGGCAGCCAGGGCCGTTATCGAAACCCCTGGTCTAGAGCTTATTCTGTTTGGTCCGCATCAGCAGATCAGTGCTGAGCTTTCGCGTTTGCCGCGGCCTTTGGCTGCGGCAACGTCACGTTTATTGGTCCGTGATGTGGCTCATAGCGTGGCGGCGACGGCGACGGCTGCCTGGGCGTTGCGCCGCGGGCAGTCGACCAGTATGGCGCAAATGCTGCGTTGCCTGGCCCAGGGCGATGCCCTGGCGGGTGTCAGCGTTGGCAATACGGCAGCCCTGGTGGCGCTGGCCCGGCGCGAGCTGGGCATGCTGGCGGGTATGTCACGACCGGCTATCAGTACGGCCATTCCTGCGCGCGGTGGGCGGCGCTGTTATTTGCTGGATCTGGGCGCCAATGTTGACTCGCCGGCGAGCCGTCTGGTCGAGTTTGCCCTGATTGGTGCGGCAATGGCAGAGCAGGTGGACGGCATCGCGCGCCCGGGCGTGGCATTACTCAACGTTGGTGCCGAGTCAACCAAAGGCAGTGCCAGCGTGCGCGAAGCCGACAGATTGCTTCGCGAATCGGCGGACAGCTTGCCATTTGCCTACCTGGGTTATGCCGAGGGCGGCGATATCTTTCAGGGCGAACTGGATGTGATTGTCTGTGATGGTTTTGCAGGCAATGCCGTTCTCAAGGCCAGCGAGGGTTTGGCCGGCATGCTGGTCGAGCGGGTGCAACTGGCGTTTGCGTCGCGCCTGAGAGGGCGCCTGGCGAGCTGGATTGCCAAGCCCGTGTTAAAGCACTTAAAGCAAGAACTGGATCCGGTACGCTACAACGGTGCCAGTTTACTAGGCTTGCAGGGTATCGTGGTGAAAAGCCACGGAGGTACCCGTGCAGATGGCTTTTACTATGCCATTCGCCGCGCGATGCAGGAAGTCGAGCACAACCTGCCCGAGCGGCTTGCCAAGCGCTGGTCCTTCAATGAGTAGCGACTGTTTTATTGGTGCAGTGATGGTGTCATTGCATCGCAGGTTAGCGGGTTATGGTGAGCAGCAGGATGTGCCCATGACCGCGTCTATCGCTCAACTGAGCAAATGCCTACAAGAGCAAAGGTGAACGACATGTCTCAACCCCTTGCCCTCATTTTTCCCGGGCAGGGCTCTCAGCAGCTTGGAATGCTGCGCGAGCTTGCCGAGCGTTACAGCGTGGTGGGAACGACCTTTGAGGAAGCGTCGGATGCGTTACGCTACGACTTATGGAAAGTCGTTCAAGAGGGGCCAGAAGCCTCGCTAAATGCTACCGAATGCACTCAGCCAGCGTTGCTGTCCGCCAGCATAGCGATATGGCGTGTCTGGCAGGAGCTTGAAGGGCCGCGCCCGACGGTCATGGCAGGGCACAGCCTGGGTGAATACAGCGCCATGGTCTGTGCCGGTGTGCTGGGGTTTGCCGAGGGCGTTAAATTGGTTCGCCTTCGCGGTGAGGCCATGCAGCACGCAGTGCCAGCGGGAGAAGGCGGTATGGCCGCCATTCTGGGGCTTGATAACGCCTCTGTGGAGGCCGCCTGTGCCAGCGCAGCGCAAGGGGGCGTCGTGTCAGCCGTCAACTACAATGCCCCGGGCCAGGTGGTGATTGCGGGCGACAAGGCAGCCGTCGAGCGGGCGATTGTGGCGTGTCAGGAAGCGGGCGCCAAGCGGGCGATGCCGCTACCGGTTTCCGTACCTTCCCACTGCAGCCTCATGCGCCCGGCAGCGGACCGCCTGGCGGCGGCGATGCAGGAAATCGAGCTGCGTCCGCCGCGCTACACGGTCATTCAAAACGTAGACGCCGAGGCGCATGCTGACGTTGACACGCTGCGCACACGGCTGATCGAACAGCTCTATCAACCCGTGCGCTGGAGCGACTGTGTCGAGGCGATGGCTGCCCAGGGGGCTAACGTGTTTATCGAGTGTGGCCCTGGTAAAGTGCTGACCGGCTTGAATAAGCGTATTGTGCGTGGCAGTAAAAGCCTGGCGGTCAACGATCCCGATAGCTTGGATGCTGCACTTGAGTTGGCCCGCGACGCGTTGGCGGATGATGCATGATAAGTGGTGATTTTCCGCTATCCTTGCTTATTTACATGGTGAAAGGCAGTACCTTATGACCCAAGAACGTAGAGTAGCGCTTGTTACGGGTGCCAGTCGTGGCATCGGCCGGGCGGTCGCTTACGAATTGAGCCGCCAGGGACGTATTGTCGTTGGTACAGCGACGAGCGATGCGGGGGCGGCCAAGATTGATGCCGACTTCGCAGATCAGGGCATTGAAGGGGCTGGCTTATGCCTCGATGTCACCGATCAGGCGAGCATCGATGAAGTGTTGAAAACCATTGCGGAGCGATTTGCTGCGCCGACTATTCTGGTCAACAATGCCGGCATCACCCGCGACAATTTATTGATGCGCATGAAGGAAGACGAGTGGGACTCGGTGATGGACACCAATCTCAAATCCGTTTACCGCGTCAGCAAAGCGTGTTTGCGAGGGATGACCAAGGCGCGTTTTGGGCGTATTGTGTCGATCAGCTCGGTGGTGGCGACCATGGGCAACCTGGGCCAGACTAACTACGCGGCGGCCAAGGCGGGCATGGAAGGCTTTAGCCGAGCGCTGGCCCGTGAGGTCGCTTCGCGGGCCATTACGGTCAACTCGGTGGCCCCGGGGTTTATTGCCACTGACATGACCGAAGCGCTACCTGAAGCGCAGCACGAAATGCTGCTCAAGCAGATTCCGCTGGCGCGCCTGGGTTCGCCGGATGAAATTGCCGCTGCTGTGGGGTTTCTGGCCAGTGATGCGGCAGGATACATCACCGGCGAGACGCTGCATGTCAACGGCGGCATGAATATGCGTTGATGGCCTTGAGTTTGGCGGTTGCGTCAGCTCAAGGGCGTCTATAAACTACCCCGCAGCTTTTGGCTTGCGGTTCCCAAATAGCTGGTTATCCAAAACGGCTAATGTGAATGACTGGAGTACGTTGATGAGTACTATTGAAGAGCGCGTAAAGAAAGTAGTGGCTGAGCGCCTGAACGTTAAAGAAGAAGATATCCAGAATAGCTCTTCTTTTACTGAAGACCTGGGTGCTGACTCGCTTGACACAGTTGAGCTCGTCATGGCGTTGGAAGAAGAGTTCGATACGGAGATTCCGGACGAAGAAGCCGAGAAAATCACCACGGTTCAAGAAGCCATCGACTACGTTAACGCCCATCAGTAAGGCTTAGTTGATGCATCGAACCCGGGTAGGTGGCTTGATGTCTACCCGCATTAAAAAGCCGTCCTTCCAGGGGACGGCTTTTTTGCTTTGCGGTCGCACTGAATATAACGTTCAATCTCCGTTATACTAGCGGCAACTTTGACGACTGATAATGACTCACAAGGGTCGAGTCACCATGGATGCCTGGAGGAAGGTTGATGGCGCGAAGAAGGGTAGTGGTAACCGGGCTAGGCCTGGTGACCCCAGTTGGAAATACGGTCCAGGAATCGTGGGCCAATATTGTGGCCGGGCAGAGCGGTATCGCGCCGATTGAGCATTTCGATACCAGCGGCTTCAACACGCGGTTTGGCGGGTCGGTCAAAAATTTTGACATCAGCCCGTATCTGAACCCCAAAGATGCCCGCAAGATGGACTTGTTCATCCAGTACGGCATGGCCGCGGGCGCTCAGGCGATTCAGGATTCAGGTCTTGAGTGCACCGAAGCCAACGCTGACCGCATCGGTGTGGCGATTGGGTCCGGCATTGGCGGGTTGCCCATGATCGAGCACAATCACGATGCGTTGAATAAAGGCGGAGCGCGCAGGATTTCGCCCTTTTTTGTCCCAGGGTCCATCATCAACATGATCTCGGGCAACATGGCGATTCAGCACGGCTTCAAAGGGCCCAATATTGCGATTACCACGGCCTGTACCACGGGGACGCACAATATTGGCTATAGTGCGCGCACCATCGCCTATGGCGATGCCGACGTGATGGTCTGCGGTGGCGCGGAAATGGCCACGACACCGCTTGGCCTGGGCGGGTTTGCAGCCGCCCGCGCGCTGTCGACCCGCAATGATGACCCCCAGGCGGCCAGCCGTCCCTGGGATACCGATCGTGACGGCTTTGTGTTGTCTGACGGGGCCGGTGTGCTGGTGCTTGAAGAGTTCGAACACGCCAAGGCCCGCGGCGCAACCATCTATGCGGAACTGGCCGGGTTTGGCATGAGCGATGACGCTTACCACATGACGTCGCCACCCGAAGATGGCAGTGGTGCTGCGTTGTCGATGAGTAACGCCATCAAGGACGCGCAGATAGATCCTGCCGAGGTGGACTATATCAACGCTCATGGTACCTCGACGGCATCAGGCGATCTCGCTGAAAGCCGAGCCGTCGAGAAAGTCATGGGGCAGGCGGCTGAAAAAGTGGCCGTCAGTTCGACCAAGTCGATGATTGGCCACCTGTTGGGAGCGGCTGGGGCCGTGGAGGCGGTGTTTAGCGTGCTGGCTATCCGTGACCAGATCGCACCGCCCACGATTAACCTCGACAATCCGCAGGAAGGCTGCCGACTGGACTACGTCCCGCACACGGCTCGTGACATGCGCATCGATGCCGTGCTGTCGAACTCCTTTGGCTTTGGCGGTACCAACGGGTCATTGCTGTTCAAAAAGGTGTAAGCCGGTATGAGCCAGCCCTGGGTACCTTTTGACGACCGCGGGCTGGCCTACGGCGACGGCGTCTTTGAAACCGTTCTGCTGCGCGATGGTCAGCCGGTGCTCTGGCGGCAGCATCTGGAGCGGCTTCAGTCGGGCTGTGAGCGTCTGAAAATCGACCCGCCATCGCCAGCCGATTTGGCGGGTACCTGGCAAGCAACACCCGCTGCCGGGTGGGAAGTGCTCAAGATTATCGTCACCCGGGGGAGTGGGGGTCGCGGCTACGCGACGCCTGACGTGGCGGTGCCCCGTCTTATGAGCCGTCGTGTGCCTTTTCAGCCAGATCCGTCGGCCTGGGCACAGGGCGTCAGCGTACGTATCTGTGCGTTACGCCTTGCCCGGCAACCCCGCTTGGCGGGTATCAAGCATCTCAACCGTCTTGAAAATGTGCTGGCTCGCCAGGAATGGCAGACAACGGACTACCGTGAAGGCTTGTTGGCCGATGATCACGGCCTGGCCGTGGAAGCGACCAGCATGAACCTGTTTTGGGAAAAGGGCGGGCGCATCATGACGCCGGCGCTGGATCAGTGCGGTGTTGAAGGCACGCTGCGCGCCGCGTTGATTGACGCGCAGCTCGTGACCGTCGCCCAACTGCCGATAGACGAGGTCGCGGCGGTTGACCGGCTGTGGCTGGCCAACTCAGTGCAGGGCGTATGGCCGGTCAATGCATTGTGGACGGCGCAAGGCGCACTCCTGCGTCACTGGGGGGTGTCCAAACATGATCCCCTGCAAGCGCTGGCCCACCCGTTGCTCGGTTACCCAGCGACGCCTTAACGTATTGAATATTGAGGTCTTATAGTGAAACGCTTGGTGGTGGCACTGGCCATGGTGGTAATGGTGGGCGTTGCTGGTGTCGTCGGTGGTTATGCTTATTGGCAGCAGCGGCTTGATGCGCCGCTGACGATTGATGAACCCACGCTGTATCAAGTGCCCTCGGGTGCCGGTCTCAACCGCGTTGTCGGCGAGTTGGAGGCGCAAGGCATAATTGAGGATGCCTGGGCTTTCCAGCTGATGACGAAATTGCAGCCGCAGGATTTGCCGGATTTGCGCACCGGGGAATATCTTCTCGAGCCTGGCATGACCGGCATGGAGCTTCTGGCGCTGTTCGACAGTCACGATGTCGTGACCTATCCGCTGACCTTCCCCGAAGGATGGACCTTTGCCCAGATGCGTGAGCAACTGGCTGCAGCTCCCAAGCTTGAACAGCGCACGGCGGATATGAGCGATGAGGAGGTCATGGCGCTGCTTGGTCGTGAGGGAACCTATCCGGAAGGCTGGTTCTTCCCCGATACCTATCACTATCACCTGGGGATGAGCGACGTCGATATCCTGCGTCAGTCGCTTGAGCGTATGGAGCGCATACTTGAAGAGGTATGGGCGGAACGCGACGACGATCTGACCATCGACTCGCCCTATGAAGCGCTGATCATGGCATCGTTGATCGAACGCGAAACCGGGGCGCCTGAAGAACGGCGTGAAATCGCGGGCGTTTTCAAGCGGCGGATGGAAAGGGGCATGCGGCTGCAAACCGACCCGACGGTTATCTATGGCATGGGGGAGCGCTATGAGGGACGGATTAGCCATGCCGATTTGCGCGAGGCCACGCCCTACAACACCTACGTGATTGATGGGCTGCCGCCGACGCCTATCGCGATGCCGGGTCGGGCTTCGCTGGAAGCCGCCGTGAACCCTCTACCGGGCGATACACTGTATTTTGTCTCGCGGGGCGACGGCACCCATAAGTTCTCGAGCACGCTGCGGGAGCATAACAACGCCGTGAACCGTTATATCCGCAACCGTGACTAATATTACCCAGAGGCCATGATGACGAAGCACGGTCGCTTTATCACCCTAGAAGGCGGTGAAGGTGTAGGTAAGTCCACCAATATGCAGTTCGTGGTGGCCTGGCTGGAAGCTCAGGGAATCGAAGTGGTGGCCACGCGGGAGCCTGGTGGAACGCCTCGCGCGGAAGCGATTCGCCAACTGCTGTTGGATCCTGCCCCCGAGGAATGGCTGCATACTGACGCTGAGCTGCTGCTCATGTTTGCCGCCCGCGCCCAGCATCTGGCCGAAAAGATTCTGCCTGCGCTGGCGCGGGGTGCCTGGGTGGTCTGTGATCGCTTCACCGACGCGACATATGCCTATCAGGGTGGCGGCCGTGGGATTCCGGTCGAGCGTATCGCAGCGCTTGAGGCGTTTGTGCAGAAGGGGCTGGCGCCTGATCTGACGCTATTGCTGGATATGCCACACGGCGCTGCCAAGCAACGCCTGGAATCACGTCTGCGCGACCAGCATACCCAGCGGGACCGGTTTGAAAAGGAGCAGGCAGACTTCTTTCAGGCCGTCCGTCATGCCTACCTGGCGAGGGCCGAACAAGCGCCGGAGCGGTTTGCCGTGATCAACGCCCACCAGTCCCTGACGGAGGTCCAGTCCGATATCTGTGACACCCTGGCCCGGCGAGTCGCGTTATGGGACTGAGCGGTGTACTGCCCTGGCATGAACCCACCTGGCGCCAGCTATGCCGTCTTGCGGACACCGGGCGAATGCCCCATGCGTTGCTGTTCAGCGGCGAGCATGGCGTCGGCAAGCAGCGCCTGGCGGAGGCACTGATTGCCCGGACGATGTGTGCCGCCCCGGGCGAGCAGGCCTGTGGCCAGTGCCGCAGCTGTCAACTGCTGGCCTCTGGCTACCATCCCGATTTGCTGCGCATTGCGCCGGAAGAAGGCAAGCGCCAGATTCGCATCGATACCATTCGTGACGTCAATCGCTTTGTCTCACAAACGGCGCAGCAGGGTGGCTACAGGGTCATCGTTATCTCGCCGGCTGAAGCCATGAACGTGGCGGCTTCAAACGCGCTGTTGAAAAGCCTGGAAGAGCCGGGCGATCAAACATTGTTTATCCTCTTGGCGGACGTGCCCTCCAGAGTGCTGCCCACCATTCGCTCGCGCTGCCAGCAGTGGCCGCTACCCAGCGTTGCATTAGCCGATTGCCTGGGCTGGTTGACCGAACAGTTGGCAGGCGAGGACGAAGCGCGCTTCTGGTGGCAGGTGTCAGGTGGACTGCCGTTGCGCGCGGTCGAGCTCGCCGCTCCCGAGGCCCGCGCCTTGCGACAGCAGTTGCATGACTGTTTCGAACAGCTGGTGCGGGGCGGGGAGCCGGTGTCTGAAGCCGCGCGGCTAGACCGTCAGGCGATAGATGCGATTTTATGGTACGGTATCGCCTGGCTCGAAGACCTGATCAGGCTGGGGCTGTCCGGCTCCACCTCCTCCCTGCGCAATCCCGATTTACTTCCGCTTTACCGTCAAGCGGTGAAAAATGCCCGGGTACGGGACTGGTTTAAACTGCTGGACTATGCCCGCGAGCAGCGCCGCCTGCTCGCTGTTGGTGCCAATCCCAATCCGCAGCTTGTGCTGGAAGCGTGGCTGGTACGCTGGTCGGCATTGCTCCGCTCCTAGACCGACTGACGAGGTGTTATGGCAACGCAAAAAGCGCTCTCCCTCACGGTGCCCGATGTGCCCACGTTATTGTCGGCCTATATGCCGTTTCTCGACCGCGGTGGCATGTTCATCCCCACGCGCGGCTACTATGACCTGGGCCAGACCGTCTATTTACTGCTGACACTGCCGGGGGAGAGCGAGCGTCTTTCGCTAAGCGGCGAGGTGATCTGGGTGTCTCCCGACGGTGTCACCGGGCGGCGCATGCCGGGTATCGGTATTCACTTCAACGCACAGGACTACCGAGTACGAGACCGTATTGAAACGCTTCTGGCGGGGCAGCTGGACAAAGCGGCGCCCTCATTTACTCTTTAACGCCCACCACGAGAGCGACATGTTTGTTGATTCCCACTGTCATCTGGACCGCCTATCCGACACCACGCACAACGGTAGCCTTGCGGCAACGCTCGAGGCCGCCCGCGGCGTTGGCGTCAATCAGTTTCTTGCCATCTCCGTGACCCTTGAGGACATGCCCAAGCTTGCCGACATTGCCAGAGAGCACGAGGATGTCGTCATATCGGCGGGGCAGCATCCCCTGCATGACGCACCGGTCGAACCCAGCGTCAGCGACATCCAGGAAGCGGCCGAGCAGTTCGGTGCGGTGGCCATCGGCGAGACGGGCCTTGACTACCATTATGCGGACCGCGTGCCGGTGGCGGTGCAGCACGAACGTTTCAAGCGCCACCTGATCGCCGCGCGTGAGCTCGAACTGCCCGTGGTGGTGCATACCCGCGATGCCAAGGAAGACACCCTGGCCTTGCTGCGTGAGCACAGCGACCCGCGAGTCGGCGGCGTGCTCCACTGCTTTACCGAGGATATCGAGATGGCGCGTGAAGCTGTGCGCCTGGGGTTCTATATTTCATTGTCGGGTATCGTCACCTTCAACAGTGCCGAGTCGCTGCGCGAACTGGCAGGCCAGTTGCCCCTTGACCGACTGCTGATTGAAACCGACAGCCCCTACCTGGCGCCGGTGCCGTATCGCGGTAAACCCAACGAGCCTGCCTGGGTGGTGGAAGTGGCCGAGTGCATTGCCGAAGCGCGGGGTATCAGCGTGGATGAAGTCGCCATGCAGACCACGGCCAATTTCTATCAGCTCTTTCGTGATGCCGTCCCCGACGCGCCCGAACAGGTTCGGCAGGCGTTGGCAGAAGCGGGGCTATTGGCTAAGACTAGTGGTTGAATGATGAGCTAAACAGGCAAGCCAGGGCGAGGTAACACGATGAATATAGACCGATTGCTCGATTATCGTCAGGGCGCTTCCAGCATACCGCCACTCGATGACTGGCAGCCCGCCCTGTCAGGCGATATGGACATACGCATCGATGCCCAGGGCGGCTGGTGGCATGAAGGAACGCCTTTTGCCCGTGCCAGCGTCGCGCGGTTGCTGTCGACCTTGCTGCGTCATGATGCCGAGGGCTATTGCCTGGTAACACCTATCGAGCGCTGGCGTATCAAGGTGGATGATCGGCCGCTGGTCGCCGTGGAAGCCGATTTTCATGACGATGCGTGGTGGTTGACCACGCAGTTTGACGACGTCGTGCGCCTTGATGCCGAGCACCCCTTGACGTTGAGCGAGACGCCCCAGGGAGATCAGGTGCCGGAAATTGCCGTACGTTTCGGGCTGGCAGCCAGGTTGCATCGCCATGTCTACTATCAGCTTGCTGAGGTTGCCGAATTACGCGATGAAGGGGCCGGTCGTCAGGCGCTGAGTGTCTACAGCGCCGGTCACTGGCACCCCATCGGCTACCTGGAAGGGCATGAGCTTGATGGGCTATCACCCAGCGAGGGGTCGTGAAGCTAACCGCTGAACAGCAAGCCGTCATTCACCACGATGAGGGCCATGCCCGTGTTGCTGCGGTGGCCGGTGCAGGTAAAACCACCACCATGGCTGCGCGGGTTCATTACTTGCTCAGCCGTGGTGTACCGCCCAAGCGCATTCTGGTGCTGATGTTTAACCGCTCCGCCCGGGAAGATTTTCAGCGTCGCCTGGCCAGTATGGCGCCATCCGGCCAGGCGCTACCTGACGTTCGTACTTTCCACTCGCTGGGTCACCGGCTGACGCAAAGTCTGTGTCGCTGGGGCGTCCTGGCGCCGCGTCGCCTGTTGTCGGCGGAATGGCAGCTCGAGCGTTTGCTTCGCCAGGCCAGCCTGAATGTGCTCAGCGATGCCGTTGAGCGCCGCGATGCGGCGCTGGAAGGCGATCGACTCGAGACGCTGGCCCATTTTTGCGGTCTGGTCAAAGCCGAAATGCTGCCCCCCGAAGCCCTCTTTGAACGCCTCAATTACGACCCCGATACGGACTATTTCCCCGCCGCCTTTAACGAGGCCGAACGCCTGTTGCGTAGTGAAGGGGTGATGACCTATGCGGATCTGCTTTATCGTCCGCTGCAAGCCCTCGAAGCCGATGGCGCCTTACGCAGCCGGGTAGAGGGCTTTCTCGATCACGTGATCATCGATGAGTATCAGGATATCAATGCGGCCCAGCAGCGCCTGCTGGCGGTTCTGGCGGGTAAGCGGGCATCCGTGATGGCGGTGGGCGACGCCAATCAGTGTATCTACGAATGGCGCGGCGCGCGGCCGGATACCATGCTGGAAAACTTTACCGCCACCTTTGGCGAAGCGACCGATTACCCTCTCTCGACCACGTTTCGCCACGGCCATGCCCTGGCGCTGGCAGCCAACCATGCGATTGCCGCCAACCAGCGTCGGCCGGACCAGCTATGTTTGGCCGCGCCCCACAATCCGGATACCCGCTTGTCCGTGGGGCAGGGTGGTCGGCAGCTGTTGGATGCGTTGATCGACTGGCAGGCGCAGGGCCGCGTGTTGAACGACGTGAGTCTCCTGGTGCGCAGCTGGGCGCTTTCGGTGCCCTTTCAACTGGCGCTTCTGCAGGCTGGCATCCCCTTTCGGCTGGCCCGCGAAGACCGCTTTGTGTTTCGCCTGCCGCTGGTTCAGGCGCTGGCCGGGTATTTAAAACTTTCCCGTCGCCCGACATTGCTGCAAGACCCCGAACAACTCACCTTGCTGCTGGCCCAGCCCACGCCATTCGTGGCCCGCGAGCGCCTGCAGCGGCTGGCTCGGTATCTCGCCAGCCGTCAAGCATGGCCGGAAAATCACGACCCGGTGATCAGTGATTTAAAGCCCATCCAGCGGCGCACGCTGAAAAAACGCTGGACCTTGCTGTGCGAACTGCCGCAGCTCAGTGCATGGCCGCCCGCCAAGCTCCTGCAGCACGTCGTGGATACCATCGAAGCCGAGAAAACCCTGAAACGCGCTGCCGCCCGGCGCGATAAAGGCGAAGAAGACGTGCGCTTGCTGGACGTGTTGATCGAGCAGGCGCAAAGCGTTTCGGACCCGGATTCGTTTATCGAGCTGTTGGAGCGCCCGGTGGAGAATCAAGCAGCGGGGGTTTTGATCAGCACCGTTCACGGCGCCAAGGGGCTTGAGTGGCCCTTCGTCGCCGTGGCAGGCGTCAACGAGGAAGATTTTCCTTATTACAGCCGTGACAACCCGCTCACCGACGACCGCCTGGAAGAAGAGCGGCGGCTGTTTTACGTCGCGATCACGCGCTCGAAAGAACGGCTGCTTGTGCTTCACGATGGCGGGGCGCATCGGCCCAGTCGTTTTATTACCGAAAGCGCCTGGCAGGACAGCATGCAGGTCGCCGCCTGCCTGGCTGGCGACAACACGCCGTCGAAGACGCTGAGGGTCACGTCGCCATCGCTCGTGGGGCGTTACCTGAGCCAGCTAGGGCGTGATGACATCGAGTTGGCAGCGCCCGAGGTTCAAGCCCCACAGGCGGCCTACACCACAAGCGCGTTCTATCCTGGCCAGCGGTTGCACCATGCGGTGTTCGGCGAAGGCGAAGTGGCCACCGTGGAGGGTAACCCAAGCGACCCGGTGATCGATGTGCGCTTCGATCAGGCAGGTCGGCGACGGCTGATTGCCAGCCGGGCCCCCATCGAACGGCTGGCCTGATAAAGAAAATGCCCCAGTGATGGGGCATTTAGCTTCATTGACATGCGTGGTGTGCCACCGAAGTCGCTACATGTTCGGGTAGTTGGGGCCGCCGCCGCCTTCTGGTGCTACCCAGGTAATATTCTGAGCCGGATCCTTGATGTCGCAGGTCTTGCAGTGGATGCAGTTCTGGAAGTTGATCTGGAAGCGTGGCTTCCCTTCGTCATCCTCGACGACTTCATAGACACCTACCGGGCAGTAGCGCTGGGCGGGTTCGGCATACTTGGGCAGGTTGTCGCGAATCGGTAGGTCTGGATCGTCCAGGCGCAGGTGGCAAGGCTGGTTTTCTTCGTGGTTGGTGTTGGACAGGAACACCGACGATGGCTTGTCGAAGGATAGCTTGCCATCGGGCTTGGGGTAGTCGATCTTCTCGCACTCGTCGGCGGGTTTCAGAGCCCCGTGATCGGTGGTCGTGTCGTGAAGGTTGGGGAGCTTGTTGCCCAGTAGTTGATTGGCAAAATTATACGCGCCGCCGCCGACAGTGCCGTATTTATGAATGGCCGGGCCAAAGCTGGCGCTGTCTTTCAGCTCTTGATAGGCCCAGCTGGCTTCCCATTTGTCGGTGAAGCTCGTCAGTTCCTGGGCGCCTTCGTCGCCGTTCTTGATCGCTTCAAACACGCTTTCTGCCGCCACCATGCCCGACTTCATGGCAGTGTGCAGGCCCTTGATCTTGGCAAAGTTGAGCGTGCCCGCATCGCAGCCGATGAGCAGGCCACCTGGGAAGGTCATTTTAGGCAGGCAGTTGAAGCCGCCTTTGGTGATCGCCCGGGCACCGTAGGCAACGCGTTTGCCGCCTTCCAGGTATTGGCTGAGTACCGGGTGGTGCTTCATGCGCTGGAATTCGTCGAAGGGTGACAGCCAGGGGTTCTGGTAGCTCAGGTCCATGATCAGCCCGACCACTACCTGCTGATTTTCGGCGTGGTAGAGGAACCAGCCACCATGTGCATTGTTGCCCAGCGGCCAGCCAGAGCCGTGCAGGACGACGCCCGGTTCATGCTTGTCGGCAGGCACGTCCCAAAGCTCCTTCAGGCCGATACCGTAGTGCTGTGGGTCGCGTCCGGCGTCGAGGGAAAAGTCCTCGATCAAGCGTTTGCCAATATGGCCGCGGGCGCCTTCGGCAAACAGGGTGTATTTTGCGCGCAGTTCCATGCCGGGCATGTGGCTATCTTTTGGCGAGCCGTCGGCGGCCACGCCCATGTCACCGATGAGGATGCCGCGTACCGCACCGTCTTCAACGATGGCTTCCTGGGCGGCAAAGCCCGGGAATATCTCCACGCCCAGGGCCTCTGCCTGTTCGGCCAGCCAGCGGCACAGGTTGCCCGCGCTGATCACGTAGCGGGTAAGGTCGCCGCCGGTATTATGCATGCTCTTGGGCACCAGCGCGTTGGGCAGTTTCTGCGCCTTGTCAGCATCTTTCAGCAGGTAAACATCATCGCGGATGGCGGGCGTGTTGAGGGGCGCGCCGCGCTCTTGCCAGTCGGGAAACAGCTCATTGAGGGCGCGGGGTTCAAACACGGCGCCGGACAGAATATGCGCGCCGACTTCCGAGCCTTTTTCAACCACGCAGACGGTCAGTTCCTGCTCCGCGTCGTTGGCCTGCTGCATCAGGCGGCAGGCCGCCGCCAGTCCTGATGGGCCAGCCCCGACGATGACCACGTCAAAGTCCATCACATCGCGTTCAACGTTATCCACCTGGTGTCTCCTTACTCTCATAAGGGCCATTGTTTACAATGACTAGCGATTGGGAACTAGCTTATAAAAACATGGCCTTAATTTTAAACGGTCGTTTGCTTCTGGTTATCCTTCATAATAGGCATAATACCTGTGTAAGGTCACGCCTACGATGCTAAATGGCGATTTCACATTTAGCGACGATGAAGGGCGGCCCATCCAGTGATGGGGATTCGACCAAGGCCGTAAGCAACGCCTATTGTTGCAGGCAGGTAGGCTATGGCAAATTAAAAAGGTTTTTTATTTGCATGCCTATCAAACGCTCGAATGAATTTGATGCGGCCAGCCTTTCCGGGCCGCAATGTGATATCCGAAGCTTCTCAAGGTGCCTGCCAGGTGGGTGCCATCCAGGGTTAACGGCTTCACCACAAGCCAAGCGAGGAACCTATGAAAGTACTTGTCGCGGTGAAACGCGTCATCGACTACAACGTCAAAATTCGTGTCAAAGCGGACCATTCTGACGTCGACCTTACCAACGTCAAAATGGCCATGAACCCCTTCTGCGAAATTGCCGTGGAAGAAGCCGTGCGTCTGAAAGAGAAGGGCGTTGCGACGGAAGTGGTCGCCGTGACGGTGGGCCCCAAGGCCGCCCAGGAACAGCTGCGCACCGCGCTGGCGCTGGGGGCGGATCGCGCCATTCATATCGAAACTGACGAGCGCGCCGAATCACTGGCCGTCGCCAAGCTGCTGGCCAAGGTGGTTGATGAAGAGCAGCCGGGCATGGTGATTCTCGGCAAGCAGGCCATCGACACCGACAATAACCAGACCGGCCAGATGCTTGCCGCCTTGACCAACCTGCCCCAGGGCACCTTTGCGTCAGAGGTGACCGTCGATGGCGACAAGGTTCACGTGACCCGGGAAATCGATGGCGGCCTGCAGACGGTTGCCTTGACGCTGCCGGCGATCGTCACCACCGATCTGCGCCTCAACGAGCCGCGCTACGCCAAGCTGCCGGATATCATGAAAGCCAAGAAAAAGCCCATGGACGTGAAGACCCCCGCCGATCTGGGTGTCGAGGTGGCGTCCAAGGTCAGCCTTTTGAAAGTCGAATCCCCGGCGGAGCGCAAGGGCGGTATCAAAGTGGCCTCGGTAGACGAGCTGATCGACAAACTGAAAAACGAAGCCAAGGTTCTTTAAGGTCGGTTCTTTACAACCCGTACTTTGAGACGAGTTCTTCGAGACAAGCGCTTTGAAAGGAGCTGATTTTATGAGCATTTTGGTACTTGCCGACCAGCATGAAGGCCAGCTGGCGGGCGCCACGGCCCACGTCGTGGCCGCGGCTAAAGCCATTGGTGGCGATATCGACGTTCTTGTCGCCGGTGAAGGCGTTCAGGCGGCGGCCGAGGCGGCGGCCAAGCTTGACGGCGTAAGTAAAGTACGCGTTGCGGATAACGCCGTTTACGCCCACCAGCTTGCCGAGCCCATGGGCGTACTGCTGGTCGAACTGGCCGATGGCTACACCCACGTACTGGCCAGCGCCTCCACCACCGGCAAAAACGTGCTACCGCGTCTGGCGGCCTTGAAAGACGTCAGCCAGCTTTCCGATGTTCTTGCCGTGGATAGCGCTGATACCTTCAAGCGCCCGATTTACGCGGGTAACGCCATCGCGACCGTCAAGAGCGACGACGCGCTGAAAGTCATCACCGTGCGTACCACCGGCTTTGATGCCGTGGGTGATGGCGGCAGCGCCACCATCGAAGCCGTTGATACCGTGGTCGACAATGCCCAGTCCAGTTTCGTCAAGCAGGAGCTTGCCGAGTCGGACCGCCCGGAGCTTGGCGGCGCCAAGGTGGTGATTTCCGGCGGCCGCGGCATGGGCAACGGCGAAAACTTCAAGCTGCTCGACGGCATTGCCGACAAGCTGGGGGCGGCGATTGGTGCTTCCCGCGCCGCGGTAGACGCAGGCTTCGTGCCCAACGATATGCAGGTCGGCCAGACCGGCAAGATCGTGGCCC
The DNA here is from genome assembly GCF_001663515.1 of Halomonas sp. G11. Classification (NCBI taxonomy): domain Bacteria; kingdom Pseudomonadati; phylum Pseudomonadota; class Gammaproteobacteria; order Oceanospirillales; family Halomonadaceae; genus Halomonas; species Halomonas sp. G11. The sequence continues at coordinate 7,784 of NZ_LYXG01000040.1, read as the reverse complement.
CGGAGCTGTATATCGCGGTGGGGATTTCCGGCGCCATCCAGCACCTGGCCGGCATGAAGGACTCCAAGGTGATCGTCGCGATCAACAAGGACGACGAAGCGCCGATCTTCCAGGTTGCCGATTATGGCCTGGTGGGCGATCTGTTCGAGATCCTCCCGGAGCTGGAAAGTAAGCTGTAACCAGTTGAAATCGTGAGATTAAAAGCCGACTTCGTGTGAAGTCGGCTTTTTTATATGAGCTGGGTTAGATAAACTGCCGTTAGTTGACTAAAATACTGGGGCAAAAGCGAAATCGGCCCCTTGCGGTTGAAAAAGCAATGAGGTGACCACACCTAGTCATTGAAACCGGATATTGCTGAACGCAAAGAAAGCCACTGAAAGGAGATGATCAATATGGCACACACACTTCCAGAGTTACCCTACGCGTACGATGCGCTAGAACCGCACATTGATGCGATGACCATGGAGATCCACCATTCTCGTCACCACAACACCTATGTCACCAACCTGAATGCCGCGCTGGAAGGCACAGGTCTCGAAGACGTGCCGGTTGAAGAACTGATCTCCAATTTGGACCGTGTCCCGGAAGACAAGCGTCAGCCCGTGATCAATAACGGCGGCGGCCATGCCAACCACTCCATGTTCTGGCAAATGATGTCGCCCAATGGTGGTGGCCAGCCGCAAGGCAGCGTAGCCAAGGCGATTGATGCTGAGCTGGGCGGTTTTGAAGCCTTCCAGGAAGCGTTCAAGAAAGCAGCGCTTGGTCGCTTTGGTAGTGGCTGGGCCTGGCTATCCGTGACACCCGAGAAAAAACTGGTCGTTGAAAACACGCTGAACCAAGATAGCCCGCTAATGCACGGCAATACGCCGGTGCTGGGCCTGGATGTCTGGGAGCATGCGTACTACCTCAAGTACCAGAACAAGCGTCCTGACTATGTCGCCGCTTTCTTCAACGTAGTGAACTGGGAAGACGTCGAGCGTCGTTACCAAGCGGCCATCGCTTAACACCTATTCGCGCTACGTATGACGCCATCAGATGGCGTCTGCTTGAAAACCGCCTCCTTAATCGGGGGCGGTTTTTTTTTGCTGTCGTGAATAGTATTGGGCAATAGCTGTCAATATCCTGTGGATGAAAAATACCACATATGCTTGAATTGATTTTCAGATGGTCTATATATAGTATGCGTTGTAGCTTCTAGAGAGGGCGGGCACAAGATATGCCCTACCCGAAAAATGCCGCTATGAAAAGGGAAATGACCATGGAAATTCAAATTTATAGCAAGCCAGCCTGTGTGCAATGCACCGCTACCTATCGCGCGCTGGACAAGCAGGGGCTTCCTTATACCGTGATCGACATCACCGCCGAATCGGGTGCCCAGGAAGAAGTTGAAGCGCTGGGTTATCGTCAGTTGCCGGTCGTCGTTGCCGGTGAAGACCACTGGTCAGGCTTCCGTCCAGACCGCATCCAAGCCCTGGCGTAAGTTACCCATGCTGACAGATGGACGCACGCCCTCCATGGTCGGCAATCTGGTGTATTTTTCCACCAAATCGGGCAATACCCACCGTTTTATTGAAAAGACAGGTTTGGCTGCCCAACGCCTGCCGCTCAGTCGGCAAGCGCCGGTCCCCCAGGTGGATCAGCCTTACATTTTGGTAACGCCCACCTACGGTGGCGGCCAGGCCAAGGGCGCGGTACCGGGCCAAGTGATCCGGTTTTTGAATGACGAACATAATCGCCACCTGATACGTGGGGTGATTGCCGCGGGTAATACCAACTTTGGCGACGCGTATGGCCTGGCGGGCCGCATCATTGCGGAAAAATGCCAGGTACCGTTGCTTTATCGATTCGAACTGTTTGGCACTGACGAAGACGTCGCCAAGGTCCGTGAAGGAGTAGAAGAGTTTTGGAAACGACAACCCTAGCCTCGAGAAATGTCACTGAAACGCAACGGCCTGCGGCGGCAAGCGACGGTCGCACCATGGATTACCATGCGCTGAACGCCATGCTGAATCTTTACGGTGCCAACGGTGAGCTGCAGCTGGATAAAGACCGCGAAGCCGCACGTCAGTACTTCCTGCAGCACGTCAATCAGAACACCGTGTTTTTCCACTCCCTCGAAGAGAAGCTCGATTACCTGGTCGAGGAGCAGTACTACGAAGCGGACACGCTGGCCCAGTATGACTTTTCTTTCGTGAAGGCGCTGTTCGAGCAGGCGTATGCCTACAAATTCCGCTTTCCGAGCTTTCTTGGCGCCTTCAAGTATTACACCAGCTATACGCTGAAGACCTTTGATGGCAAGCGCTACCTCGAGCGTTACGAAGACCGCGTTTGCATGGTGGCGCTTGCCCTGGCACGTGGCGATGAAACCCTGGCCAAGTCGCTGGTCGATGAAATCATCAGCGGCCGTTTCCAGCCGGCGACCCCCACCTTCCTGAACTGCGGTAAGCAGCAGCGCGGTGAACTGGTGTCGTGCTTTTTGTTGCGTATCGAAGACAACATGGAATCGATCGGCCGCTCGATCAACTCAGCGCTCCAGCTGTCCAAGCGGGGCGGCGGCGTTGCCTTCCTGCTCAGCAATATTCGCGAGTCGGGCGCGCCCATCAAGCGCATAGAGAACCAGTCGTCGGGCATCATTCCGATCATGAAGCTGCTCGAGGATGCGTTTTCCTACGCTAACCAGCTCGGCGCGCGCCAGGGTGCCGGTGCCGTGTACCTGAACGCTCACCATCCGGATATCCTGCGCTTCCTGGATACCAAGCGCGAAAATGCCGATGAAAAAATCCGCATTAAAACGCTCTCGCTAGGGGTGACGATTCCCGATATCACCTTTGAACTCGCCAAGCGCAACGAGGACATGTACCTGTTCTCGCCCTATGACGTCGAGCGGGTCTACGGCGTGCCGTTTGGCGATATCAGCGTGACCGAGAAGTACCACGAGATGGTGGCAGACGCGCGTATCCGCAAGCAGAAAATCAACGCGCGTGCCTTCTTCCAGACCCTGGCCGAGCTGCAGTTCGAGTCCGGCTATCCGTACATCATGTTCGAAGATACGGTGAACCGCGCCAACCCCATCGCGGGCCGGATCAACATGAGCAACCTGTGCTCGGAAATCCTTCAGGTGAACACGCCGACGGATTACGACGAAGACCTGGGCTATCGGCATATCGGCCAGGATATCTCCTGCAACCTGGGGTCCATGAACATCGCCAAGGTGATGGACTCGGGCGACATTGGCACCAGTGTCGATGTGGCCATTCGCGGGCTGACCGCGGTATCGGAAATGAGCAACCTGAGCAGCGTGCCCTCCATTGCGGAAGGTAATGCCAAGTCCCGGGCGATCGGTCTTGGGCAGATGAACCTGCACGGTTTCCTGGCCCGTGAGCATATCTATTACGGTTCCGACGAAGGCCTGGACTTTACCAATCTGTATTTCTATTGCATCGCCTATCACGCGCTGCGGGCGTCAAACCGGCTGGCGATCGAGCACGGTGACACCTTTGCGGGCTTTGCCGACTCTACCTACGCGTCGGGTGAATTCTTCGACCAGTACACCGACCAGGCCTGGGAACCGCGTACCGAAAAAGTGCGTGGACTGTTTGAGCGCAGTGGTATTGCCTTGCCGACCCAGCAGGACTGGCAAGAGCTGAAAGCCAGCGTCATGGCGCACGGGCTATATAACCGCAACCTGCAGGCCGTGCCGCCGACGGGGTCGATTTCCTACATCAATCACTCGACGTCCAGTATTCACCCGGTCGCGGCCAAGATCGAGATCCGCAAGGAAGGCAAGCTGGGGCGGGTTTACTACCCGGCACCGTTCCTCAACGAAGCCAATTTCGATTATTTCCAGGACGCCTATGAAATTGGTCCTGAAAAGATTATCGACACCTACGCCGAGGCGTCCAAGCACGTCGACCAGGGCCTGTCGCTGACGCTGTTCTTCCCGGATACCGCCACCACGCGGGATATCAACAAGGCGCAGATTTACGCCTGGCGGAAGGGCATCAAGACCCTGTATTACATCCGTCTGCGCCAGAGCGCGCTGGAAGGTACAGAGGTTGAAGGCTGCGTATCCTGCACGCTTTAAGCGCCCGACGACTTTCAAGAGAGTGACGATATGAACATGATGCAACGTTTATCGCGGGTCGATGCGATTAACTGGAACCGTCTGCAAGACGATAAAGACCTCGAAGTGTGGAACCGTTTGACCAGCAACTTCTGGCTGCCGGAAAAAGTCCCGCTGTCCAACGATATCCAGTCGTGGAATACGCTGACGGATAAAGAGAAACAGCTGACCATCCGCGTGTTCACCGGCCTGACGCTGCTGGATACCATCCAGAGCAGTGTCGGCGCCCCGGTGCTCATGGAAGACGCGCGCACGCCCCACGAAGAGGCGGTGTATACCAATATCGCCTTTATGGAGTCCGTTCATGCGCGCTCCTACAGCTCGATTTTCTCGACGCTGTGCACCACCCGCGATGTCGACGATGCCTTCCGCTGGAGCGAGGAAAACCCGACCCTGCAGGCCAAATCCGAGCTGATCCTGGGCCGCTACCGCTCAGACGATCCGCTGATGCGCAAGGTCGCCAGCGTCTTCCTGGAGTCGTTCCTGTTCTACTCCGGCTTCTACCTGCCGATGTACTGGTCAAGCCACGCCAAATTGACCAACACGGCGGACCTGATCCGCCTGATCATCCGCGACGAGGCGGTGCACGGCTATTACATCGGCTACAAGTTCCAGCAGGACCTGGCCGAGGCAACGCCGGAGCGTCAGCAGGAAGTCAAGGACTACGCCTACGAGCTGCTGCTGGAGCTTTACGACAACGAAGTCCGCTATACCGAGTCGCTGTACGACGAGGTTGGCCTGACCGAGGACGTCAAGAAGTTCCTCCACTACAATGCCAACAAGGCGCTGATGAACCTCGGCTTCGAGGCGCTTTTCCCCAGCAGCGAAACGGATGTGGACCCCACGATCATGGCGGCGCTATCACCCAATGCCGATGAGAACCACGACTTCTTCTCCGGTTCAGGGTCGTCCTATGTAATCGGCAAGGCGGTGGCCACTGAAGACGATGATTGGGCGTTTTAATACCGCTATTCGCGGATGATGCTGATCAAGGTTCAGGACGAGAGGAGCGGCGAATGCCAACCAACCCAGCTAACGTATTGGAAATAGCCGCTGCCGTGGTGAGCGACCCGGAGGGTCGCTTGCTATTGGTGCGTAAGCACAATACGTCTTTCTTCATGCAGCCCGGCGGCAAGGTCGATGCGGGTGAGACCGCGCTTGGGGCACTATGCCGTGAGCTGGAAGAAGAGCTGGGATTACACGTCAATGAGGATCAACTGATCCCGATGGGTGTTTACAGCGCGCCTGCGGCTAACGAGGCGGGTGTGATGCTGGAAGCGCATTTGTTCAGTTTAGTGATTGACGAGCCGGTCGAGGCGGCGGCTGAAATAGCCGAAGCGAGGTGGGTGACCCGGGAAGAGGCCTGGCAGCTTCCATTAGCACCGCTGACAAAAGAGTATGTCGTGATCAGTTAACCAGGCGTGTTTGATATCGCGCCGGTTGTTAACAAGATAGACGTTGATACGGGAGCCCTGGCGGCTCCCGTTTTTATTTTGTAGCAGGCTAAAATTAACTGAACGCTAATGATAAATATTGTCATTTATTTTGTAGATGGTAGGCTATGGGCACTCGATATGAAACGCAACTCGTTCTTATATTTGATGTGTTCTCTATAGCGGCAGGGTGACTGCCAGTGATCAGTGACGGAGAGTCGATGTGCTGAACAAGCCTTTCTTTGCCCTGGGGGGCTGCTGGTTGGCGTGCATGCTGGCCAGCGGTTCGCTAATGGCAAGTGACGAGACGCTCGAGCAGGCCAGTCAAGGTATTGATGCCCAGCAGCTTCAAGCCGAACTTCAACAGCAGATAGATAGCGCCGATGAACAGACCCGGGCGGCGCTTCAGGAGCTGCGCGAGCTTGAGCGCGATACGCGCCAGCTTGAATCGCAAAATGCCTCGCTGACGGGCCGGTTGGCCGAGGAAGCCGAGCGGCAGGCGCGACTGACTGCCGCGCTGGACACCCTGGCCGACACCCGCGCCGCGCTGCCGGACATCGAGCAGAGCATGCAAGCTCAGCTTACCCAATGGATCGAACGCGATCTGCCGTTTCTTAAAGAGCAGCGGCTGGCCCGGATCGAAACCTTGCAAAACGACGAGGGCGCGGAGCCCGCCGAGCAGATTGAAAGCATGCTGGATATCTGGCGCACGGAGCTGGATTACGGCCGAGAAATGGATACCTGGCGGGGGCGTTTGAGCTTGGCCGATGATCAGCAGCTGGAAGTGGACTTCCTGCGCATCGGGCGTATCGGCTTCTACTACCTGACGCCCGATGGGCGCCAGGGCGGTGTATGGAATGCCGATGACGGCGAGTGGCAGTCACTGGGCACTGAGCACCTACAGGCAGGGCGTGACGGGCTGCGGATGGCGGAAGATCAGCGGGCGCCGGATATCCTGACGCTGCCGCTGTCCATTACCGTATCGGCCGACCAGGGAGAGCAGCCATGATACGCGATCTCAAGAAATGCCATCGTTATGTGATGGTAGCGCTGCTGATGGGGCTGACAAGCTTGAGCCCGTTGGCGAACGCGCAGTCGCAGGAGACAACTTCGCTGCGTGAGGCCCGCGAAGCCGCTGAAATTCGTGACCAGCAGCGCTTGATCGAGCTGCTGGACGACCAGGCGGCGCTTGAAGAGGCGCTGGAGCAGGCGCGGGATCGCCAGCAAACCGCCCAGGCGCGTCACGATGCCCTGCAGGCACAGGATGCCGCGCAGTCGGTCGAGGCGGAGCGCCTGGCGGCGCGTCAGTCAGAGCAGGGCGAAGCGCTAAGCAATCTGCTGGATGCCCTCAACCAGCATAGTAACGAGGTGCGTAACGCACTGGGTGAAGATAGCTGGCTGACCTTGAATGAAGACGTGTTGCCGCCAAGGCTGAGTGACGTCAACGTGCTCGAGCGGGAAGTGCTGGAAGACGTGGTCGACAGGCTGGCGATGCTGACGCGGAACACCGGCAATGCAGAGCGGCTTGAACGCCCCGTTGCCGATGCCAGTGGCGAAATTTCTCTTCAGAACGTCGTGCGGCTGGGGGATTTCGCCGCATTTACCAACACCGATTTACTGCGCCAGGACGAGGAAGGGCATTTGACGGTGCTGCCCCGGACACCAGCGGAAATAGCCGATTATCTGGCTGCTTATCATCAGGGCGAGACGCGCGTGATGGCGATGGACCCAACCCGAGGTAGCGTGATCGATGCCCTGGCGCAGCGTCCCACCCTGATGGAGCGTTTCCATCAGGGCGGATACGTCGGCTATGTGGTCGTTGCTCTGGGGGGCATTGGCTTGTTGGTTGCCTTGCTGCAATACCTGTATCTGCTGGTTACCAGTCAGCGAGTGAATCGTCAGCTGAAAAGCCCCGACCAGCTCAAGGGTCATAATCCCCTTGGGCGCGTCCTGCTGCGCTTTGAAGGCATGGACAAGCATCAGACGCCGGAAGCATTGGAAGCACGCCTGGATGAGGCGGTGCTCGCCGAGCTGCCTCGTCTGGAACGCGGGCAGCCGATTGTCAAACTGCTGGCGGCCATCGCGCCCCTGCTGGGGCTGTTGGGGACGGTCACCGGCATGATCGTGACCTTCCAGGCGATCACGGTGTTTGGCACCGGCGACCCGCAGCTCATGGCGGGTGGTATCAGCCAGGCGCTGGTGACGACCGTTCTTGGCCTGATTACCGC